>NZ_JAQOSR010000166.1:0-19096 GCF_046718885.1 Bradyrhizobium sp. UFLA01-814
GCTTCCAGCCAGCACGCGCACTGCACAACTCTCGCACTGCCCGACCCGACAGCCGCTTGGAGCGCGTATGCCCAATCGCTCCGCGCATTCGAGCAGCGTGCCGTCCTTGGGACCCCACTGGAACGAAATGCCCGATCGCTTGAACGAGACCGAGCAAGGGCCCAGGCCTTTTTCGAGCGTGTTCGTCGGCGAGATGAATACTTCGGTGTGAATGTCGAATTTTGGCACACCGAAGGAAACCAGGCTCCTCGTTGTCGACGTGACCATTGTATCGGAGCCGCATAGATAGAATCGCGGGCGCTCCATGACCAGTGAGGCGTCGATCTGAGCGGCATCGAGGCGACCGTGGACATCAAAATCGGCTCCAGGAACATCCGAAGCGCGTGGTCGACTATAGAAAGTTCTGACAACAAGTCTCGGCAACCGTTGTGCAAGAGCTCGAAGTTGGCGCTTGAATGCGTGCTCCGAGCCGTTCCTGTTGCCGTACAACAAGGTGACCGAAGGCATTTGATCGCCATCGAGCGAATTCAGAAGGCTCATAAACGGAGTGATGCCGATGCCTGTTGCCATCAGGATCAGCGGAACGGATGATACCGTCGGCATCGTAAAGGCGCCGCTCGGAGCCTCGACCTCGACCATATCTCCTACCTTCAAGGTCTCATGTATGAGAGACGAGAGTGAGGTTGAGGCGTCACTGGCGCCGGCTGACGCGCGACCCACACAGATCCTGTATTCCGATCGATTTCTGATGCCCGCCGCTCCGGTCAATGAATAGGCGCGCGTCAGAAGTTCACCGGTGTCGGGACGTGCCAGCCTGATACGTACGTACTGGCCGGGTTCGTAGTCGGGCAGCGCGCCGGTTTCCTGCGGTGACAGCGAAATGGCAAGGGCTGAGTCCGATTCCGCATGCCGATCCGACACGATGAAACGCCGAAACCCCTGCCATGAGCGGCTGCCCAAATCGCCGACACATCGGACGTCGCACGCGATCGCCCGATGGTTGACGGAGCCGCTGACCGGATCGCGTGTCTCGGCAGAGACGAGGCTGTTGAAATTGGAACTGGCCGCCCCTGTCAGCGCGTACGACTGCTTGCCGAGCGGTTCACAGGCCTCCCACCAGCCGAAGTCGGCGGCCAGTACGTCGGATGCGAGAGTATCGTCGATCTCGGCGACGAACCGCGTGGAGCCGTGACGGCTCGTGACTTCGACACTGTGCCCGTCGTTGATGTTCTTCAGGCGCGCAACACTCCCATGCAATCGGATTGTCGGTCGGCTGGCGCGTCGCCTGAGCGAGGCGATCCCGCGATGTTGACTATGGCAGAAGACGCCGTTCTTCATGCTGATCAGTGTGAACGGATAGAGTGACCGATCGACGTGCTCTTCCGCATGGATCGGCACAGGAGATTGATGATTTCGGAGCAGCAGTTCGGAGTAGAGTTCGACCCGTCTTGTTTCAGTCTGGAAGCCCGCCACGCGATCCCTGGCATCAACGTGGCCATATTTGCGTACGGCATGTTCGATCGGACGAACGATCTTGCCGTCATTCGCCCGCAGATCCTGGACGGTGATCCCGAGAGGAGCCAGCATGTAGTTCCAGCCAGCGTCGATGTCGCCGTGGAAGAACTTGTCGCCCATGCCCAGACGTTCAGCCAGGGCAAATACGATTTCCAGATCGGAGCGTGCTTCTCCCCGCGGGGTCAAGACGGCCGGGCGCAACTGAATCAGGTTCTGGGCGGCTTCACTAATGCCGAAACCGAAGCGTAGACCTTCCCGCTCCCATGGAGTGCTTGCCGGGAGCAGGACATCGGCATAACGGGCCACCGGAGTCTCTACGATGTCGGTGTGGACATAGAACTCTACGACCTCCAGCCCTCGGCGAATCTCGTCGGTGTCTCCCTGCGTGAGGAGATGATTGGATCCGAAGCCGACGAGCGCACGGATCGGATAAGGATCGCTGGTCACGATGGCGCGGTAGACGTCGAGCGGCTTCACGCGTCCTTCGGCTGCTGGTCCCATCGGACGGATGTCGCGTCCGAGCGTCTTGCACGATTGCGTCTCGACGAGGAGGTCCGTCGAGTCGACCTTGTTCGCGGGCTGCCTGCCCAGGATGCGGTTGCCACCGATCTCGTCGAACGATCCGCGAAGAGCGTAGAGCGTGGCGACCGCACGCTCTATTTGCGTCGCGTTGCTGCCTTGGCCAATGCCTGTCCAGGCGTGGTAGGCAATCTTGCTGTGGCTCGCCATCAGCGATGCGGCGGCTTTCAGCTTTGTGCGTGGAACGCCGGTTACCTGCTCGACCCGCTCGGGTGTCCAAGCGGCACAGGCCCGCTGGAAGTGATCAAAGGCAGGCCTGCACGCGATCGCTTCGCCGTGATGACCCCGGACTTCATACCGGCCGGTCAGGGCAAATCGGCGAGCGGTATCGACGTCAAGCAGGCGGGCCGCATCATAGATGCAAGGTTCGTCGGTCCGAACGTCCCACGCCACGAATTGCTGTGCCGTCTCGTCACCTTCGCGATCCCGGAGATCCCGCGCCCTTAGCAGCAGTCCGTCGGACTCACGCACGAGCATCGGCGCATTGGTCCACCGCCTGAGAAATTCCAGGTCGACCCCTCCTTCCTGGATCAAGAGATTTGACACGCCGAGCGCCAGAGCGGCGTCAGTGCCCGGTCGGACTTGGAGCCAAACGTCGGCGTCAATGGCGAGCGGGGTCGCTCGCGGATCGACGACGATCATGGCTGCGCCATTCGCGCGGCCGCGCGCAATTGCGTCCGCCTGAGCCAGCCAGGTGCTGGTGGGGTTGTGCCCCCAGAGGATAATCAGCCCCGCATGCGCATAGTCGGCAGTCGGCATGCCGACGCCGAAAGTGAACCGATGCGCCACGTCCCTGTGCCAATTGCAAACGTCAGTCGAACTCGCGATGTTCGGGCTTCCGAACAAGCGAACGAACCGATCAATCCATTCGATGCTGTCGGCGATACCGGTTCCGCTTTTCGTCGTTACAGCAAAAGCGACTCCTTCGGCCCCGTAGCGCTCCCGGATATCGAGTAACTTTCCCGCACAAAGATCGAGCGCCTCGTCCCAGGAAATACGTACCCACCCTGGATCGGGATCTGTCTTTGGCCGGGTGCGGCGCATCGGATAGAGGATTCGATTGTTTGCGGCCACGATCTCCGGACCGGCCCGGCCTTTTGGACAGACGGCGTGCCCGGTCGGATGGCCGGGATCATTTCGCACGGCGACCAGCCGGTCGTTCTCGACGACATTGATCGTTCCGCATTGCGAGCCGCACAGCGTGCAGAAGCTTCGGATCTCTCCCATTGCCGATTTCCGTGAGTGTAGCGCGCTCTTGGAGCGCTCTTTGACGCAAGCAATTGTTCCGGAGCGGCACAAAAAGTCGCGAGGTACGAACCGGTTGAGCCAGCAAGCATGTTCACCGACGAAGTACGTCGATCTTATGCCATGTTGACTAATCGGTCAACAAGTGTATCAATCCGCCATTCACAGGAGGGCGGGCATGGGTAATCTGCGACTGGTTCTTTTTGCCTGGATGGTGTCGTTTGGCGTGCACTGTGGCCAGCCCGCGTTCGCGGCCGACAAGGTCCAAGCCTTGATCGGGGTGCGAAATATGGATGAAGCGCAGGCGCCCTTCATCGTCGCCAAGTATCTGGGCTATTTCAGCCGGGAAGGGCTCGACGTCGATCTGCTGACCGTCGGCGGCTCGAACGAGATCGCAATTCAAGTCGCCTCCGGCAACGCCAATCTAGGTGCTGCGAGTCCTTCGCAGGCCGTGATCGGCATGCAAGAGAATTCAGCGGCGCCATTGGATGTCCGCTACTTCTACGACTACAGCTATCGCAATATCTGGTCCATGTCCGTGCCGGCGGACAGCAACATCAGATCGATCGCGGACCTCCGAGGAAAGAAGATTGGTATCCCTTCATTGGGAAGTGGAGGCGTCACTTACGGCAAAGCTTATGTGCGTTCAGCGGGGCTGGACCCGGACAGGGACGTTACGTTCATTCCGATCGGGGTCGGCTCCCAAGCCGTGAGCGCCGTTCGGCAAAAGATCGTCGATGCGATCGCGTTCTGGGATGTTGCCAACGTCCGGTTCGGACTCAGCGGCCTCGCTCTCCGGAATCTCGATGTCGGTGAGAATCTGGATGCGCTGCCGGATCTGTCGCTTTTGGCGAAGAACGACGTCATCAAGAACAATCCGCAAATGCTGATCGGATTTGCGCGAGCGGTATCAAAGGCGATCGATTTCACCAACGCCAATCCGGTGGCGGCCGTCATGATCACCTGGAAAGTCTATCCGGAGAGCCGTCCTGGGGAATTGGGTGCGCAGCAGGCCCTCGCTCAAGGTCTGAAGATCCTCGAGGTACGAAGTCCCGGGTGGAGAAGTGCCAAGACCAACGGAAAGAACGGTCTCTTCGTTGAAGAAGATTGGAAAAACTTGAGCAGCTTTCTGCTGGCAGGAGGGCAGATAGCCCGCCCCGTTCCGACTTCGCGAATGTACACTAATGACCTGATCGACGAGATCAACAACTACGATCGTGATGCCATCATCAGGCAAGCGAAAGAGTTTGACCTTGGATCGGTTCGTTAACTGGGCGATCACCGCGCTTGACGTAATGGCGGCTGGCGCGGTCGAGTGGATTGGGGTGCGCGGAGATATGACATGCGAGCCGTCCGATGACCGTGCATGCGTTTGTCGATCTGCGCATCGACATCATCCGCCTGCGGAAGATGGTCGAGTTCACCGGTGTGTTCGGCCGTTTCGCGATGGCGGCGCTGGCTAAATATCTCTAACGTCCGCTCGGCATGTTCACGAGTGCGGTCGGGCCTCAACCAGCCATCTTTGGGGGCTTCCCCAACATGGGCAAGTTCGAGCGGCGGCACGCCGCACGCGACAAGGATTCGGACCGGCCGGCCTAGAGCCTCCGAGCATCTTATCCTCGCCCAGGAAAGCCGTTTGATCTGGAGGATCGAGCAGCCGTCGCTTTCTGCTGCCACCTGAGGCTCAACTGTTTGCAAGCAAGACGCAGGCATTCGCCGTAGCTCAAATGGTGGGTTTTGGCGTTGGAGGATCAAAAACGCCTTATCTTCCAACGCGGATTGACTGACACTCTCTCCGCCGAGAACAAAAAACGCCTCGGACGTGGGGGACTTGAGGCCATCATCCAGGCTCCACTAGCAATCCAAGTCACGTGAACTGCATCTTCTATCTACGGAGGGGCAGCACCGACCCGAAACTGCCCCCGTTTCCTTCGAGCTTCCTCTCTCGCTTGGCGATCTTTTCGACCGCGTCCGCGAGATAATCGGGGTGATGATGACCGTAGGTATTGAGCAAGACGTCAAGCGACATGCCGAGGTAGCCCGCCGCCTGCCAGGGATCGGCGCCGCGCTGCATCAGCCAGGTCGCTGCCGTATGCCGGAGCGTATGGGGCGAAATACCCGCGCCAAAGCCGGCCAGTCGCACCGCGGTCTTGAACGCCGTCTTCACCGAGGTAACGGGCTTTCCATTGAACTCCACGAAGTGCTTTGCGTGATGATCGATCCGGTGCCACCGTCTGAGGTGCGCAAGCAGGCGAGGCGGGATCGGCACCGGCGGTTGCCGCTTGTTGGTCTTTGCGTCGCCCTGGCGGCGCCGGTAGTAAATGCCGCGCTCCAGATCGACGAACGCGCGGCCGACTGCCGGAATAGGTGAGGCCGCTGCGATCGCTCCGGCGCGGGAGCCGCTGTAAACGCCAATCAGGATGAACCGGGCGAGGTGACGCAAAGGCCGTTTTCCTGTCGCGACCTTTTGGCCCTTCAATGACCCCCGGGACATTCTCTGCATCTCGCGGTACCGCCAGCACGTCCAGATCAGCTTCGCGGCATGGGATCTCGTGAGCCACCGATCGCGGGGTTCGCCCTTTGCCGGCAACGTGATCTTGACGATACCCCGATGGTAGCCCTCCGCAGCGTGATGATTGATGGCGGCGCGCAGGTCTTCGAGATCGCGCCGTGAGCCTCCTTTGTTGCCGCGCTCCCTTGCGAATTGACGGCACTGCTCGCCGTCGACGTCAGCAAGCATTTTCGCGCCCCACCAGTCGTTCAGCCGACCAATCCGCTTCTTGAACTTGCGTATGCCGGGAATTGCCTCTTCTTGATCTTCGGCGATCTTGAATCGGTCGCGGAGCTTGGCGAGCTCGGCATCGAGATAGATCGAGAGCACATCGCCGATCGGGATCGATTCAATGTCCTGGGCCTTGCGCTTGGGGGTGTACTTCGATGCGATGTAATCCTTCAGCGTTTGCTCGGCGGCCGTAATTTCATCTGCAGCGCAGCCTGTGCCGATATCCCGGCCGTTGTCCCGGATGATCCAGGTTGCTCTATGGGTGACGTTGCCGGCCTTGTCTCGTCGGGCGGCTTTGAGCTGGAGCCGGGCCCCCTTGCTTCGACGCGGCATAATTCCCTCATTCGCTCAATATGAAAAAGTGTCGTGTAGTCCTTGCCGGCGATGCGCTCGATGATGAGTCGCCCGCGAGCGTTCTCTCGGCGCAATCCGGAAGCGGTCATCGAACCATCCGGGAATGCCACGGCCGCGGCCACAGAAAGCCGGAGAGGGTCGTGCTGGCCAATGGTCTCCCGGCGATTTGAGACGTCAGCCATGTTAGCGAAATCGCAATCTGCGAAGCACTAACGGTGATCGAGTTTCACGCGAACGCCATTGTTCTTTTTCTGGTCCCCTGAAGCGTGTGCTTGGCCTGAATTGCCGGACGAGGATCGGAGGCGCTGGTGCTCGCCCGCAATGATCGGGAGTACCGCGCCGCTCAGCGCAATCGCCAGGAGGCGTTCTTCCACGCGAGCTAGACGTCTCGAGGTCATCTGTGCCCATCGACACATACAATCGGCTCGTGGACGGCAGCTCAATTGCGACAAGCGGCAGTTTGGGCAGGCTAGCGCGGCTGCGAAGAAGGCTCGGGACAGGCGCGCCAACATTGTCCTAGATGCGGATGTCGATCACTTTTTCGATATGCTCCATCCGCTTTTGGGGCCAACTTAGCTTTGACTGGGTGATGCGTGCTCCTTCTAATTCACGCGCGCGAAGTCGGCTCGCTTAAGTGAGGCGATTGGCTCCCTCGCTGATCCGCTGGCTAAATACCGACAGTCTCACGACTCAATGACATTCGTCGGCTGCTCGATATGCCTCGCGCGATTCTACCAGGCCGGGCGTCTCGCCGATACTGGCAGATCTGACAGGTTGTGCATTGGCCTGACGCGCCGCCTGAGACGCTTGGTTCAGCGTCTTCGATGCGTTCAGTGTCCATCTTTGGCTCCTTCCGCGGACGACTTCCCTGCTTATGGACGTGACGACCTATGGGAAGCGCCCCGCCATCCGAAACCCTCGCCAGCTCCTTTTTTCCCCGCCGGCAGACCGGCTCCTCGCGGCCGCTTCGCTGCAAAGGCCGCTCTCTCGGGTGCGCCGCTGCGCTTCGCCCCGATGGGTTCAATGGCACTTCGCTCCCCATGACGGTCTCGCCATCGCGAGGGATCGGCCCTGCGAGAGCGAAGGAGACAGACCATGACTGCAATCGGATTCGTCACCCGCACGGACAACGGCGGCTACAGGGGTGAGCTCAAGACCTTGTCCATCCGCGCCCACATCGACATCGTTCCCAATAGCGGCAAGTCGACTGAGGCTCAGCCAGATTTCCGCATCATCGCGCACGGAGCCGAGATCGGGGCCGGCTGGATCCGGCGCATGGACCAACTAGCCTCCGGTCCATGCAGCATGGCGCCCGCCGATGCGGCTTATCCCGGCCTTGTCACGCGAAAATGCCGGAAACCAGTGCAATTCCGTCTTCTTCAGCACAAAATGCCGGGCGGCATACCAGATAGTTCTGTCGCTGAGATCGTTCGTTGGGCTGTCTTCGATCGAGATCCGCGCTCGGCGTTTGCGAAGGATCCACATCCTTCGCTTCCTCCCTGGACTTGGCCCGGCTCGTGCCGGGCCATTTTTTTGCTCGGCGGCTGAAGCGTTTGCGGGATCAGCTTGTCAGCCGGCTCAGCGCTGTGGGGCTCAGCGGCGTATGATTTTCTTGAGGATCTCTGTCAGAGTCCGAAATTCTTCTCGGGTCAATGGGGCAAATGTCTCGCCGGAAATCTCGCCAATGGTCTCGATCGCAGCGTCCGCCGTCCGCCTCCCTTTGTCCGTTAATTCGATCTGCCGTCGTCGTGGATCCAAAGGATCCTTGGAGCTCTTGATCAGCCCGCGCGATTTGAGGCGATTGATGACGCCAGTGATCGTTGCTGAATCATAGTGGATCAATCGTCCCAGGTGATTTTGAGAACATGATCCGACTTCCCTCAGTTTCGCCAGCGTCGAGAATTGGGGTGGGGTCAGTTCTTCGATCATTTTCGCGACAAAGATCGATGTGTGGGTACGGAGGGCTACGCGCAACAGGAATCCTGGCGCATCGTCCAACCTGTAAGATTGTGCGGCCTCTTTCGGCTTCTCCGTCGGAGCCATCTTGGTTTTCGGTTGCACGATTTTTCGTCCTCTTGCGGCACTTGGCCGTGGCTCGGCTTGAACAAAGCTGGATGGCTCGGCCTCGGAAGTCCCGAGTTGATCATTTGTCTACATTCGTTGACGCCAAGAATCCATGCCGCCTGACCGGGAGTCTGATCCGTCCCGGGCGCCGGAGGTATTATCACTTGTAGACAAGCGTAGTGCTTGCATACGAGTGATAATTGGGATAGGGGTTGAGGATTGCCCCCTGGGAGGAGCCGCGCAGGCTTTCCGACCATCGGGGGCGACCTCGCACCCCGGATCCGAGCATGTCAGTGACTGACAGCATGAGTGCCGTACGACCCGACCTCATCGAGAAGGTTACGGGGCGAGCAGAATACGTTACCGACCTCGTGATCCCGGGGATGCTGCACGGCTTTGTGGTTCGTTCGCCGGCTACTCACGCGCGCATCTCGTTGATTGACGTGAGCGTTGCCAGGTCCGTGCCCGGCGTCGTCGACGTGCTCATCGGAGCGGATGTCGTCTCGTTTGGTTGCTGGGGTGTCGTACTCAAGGACCGCCCGATCATGGCAGCCGACCGGGTCCGGTATGTGGGCGAGCCGGTCGCCGTGGTGATCGCTGAGACCATCGAGATCGCCGAAGCCGCCGCGGAACTCGTCGAGATCGCGTACGACGAACTCCCTCATGCAACGACCATCCGTGAAGCGATGATGGCGGATGCGCCGCTCATCCATGAGCATCACGACAACCTCGAAGACTTCTACTTCAAGGGAGGCGCCAGGCCGACCTCGAACAGCAACATATTCCACACATACAGGAATAACGTCGGGGATGTCGAAGCTGCGGAGGCAGTTGCGGCATACGTCCACGAAGACCACTTCACGTTTCCGGCGATCTCGCATTTCGCGATGGAGCCGCATGCGGTCATCGCCGACTTCCAGGGGGAGTCCCTGACGGTCTGGGCAGGTGCGCAGACGCCGACCGCGGTTCAGAAGGTGCTGTCCAGGCTGTTTGGCCTGGCGCTGGCCAAGGTCCGCGTGATCGTCCCGTTCGTTGGCGGGGGATTCGGCGGCAAGGCATCCGTCAAGATCGAGCCGTTGGTCGCCGCCGCGTCCTGGAAGGTGCGGCGCCCGGTTCGGGTCGCTCAATCCATGGCCGAGTCGATGCTCACCTGCCGAAGGCTCGGCGCAGACATCATGATTCGAACCGCGGTCGATGCCAACGGACGGATCCTCGCGAAGAGCGCCCGGCTTCTGCTCGACGGCGGCGCGTATTCAGATACGGGCTCGGCGGTCGCCACGAAATCGGCGAATCGCATCATGGGGCCGTACGTGGTGCCGAATCTGCGCCTCGAGGCATGTGCGGTCTACACGAACACCGTCCCGGGCGCGGCATTTCGCTCAATCGGCGGCCCGCAAGCCGTATGGGCCAAGGAATCGCACATGGATAATCTGGCTGCGGCAATCGGAATGGATCCGACAGAGTTCCGCTTGCTCAACTTGGTCCCGCGTGGCGAGCGCATCCGTCCCGATCTGCGCGCGCTCGACATGGACATGAGCGAGCTGATTGGCCGGGTAGCGCAATCGTTCGCATCCGAGACGAAGGCGTCCAACCGTCAAGCGCGCGGATTGGCCGTCGCCGTAACCGATCCGGCGAATACGCCGATCAGCAACGCGATCGTACGTCTCAAGATCGATGGGTCGGTCCTCGTTTCAGTCTCGAGCATCGAGGTTGGTCAGGGTGCGCACGCGACGATGGCCCAAATCGCGGCGCAGACCCTGAAGCAGAATGTGTCTGCGGTCACCGTCCTGCGCTCCGATACGGCGGTCGCCCCATACGACTGGGGTACCGGCGCGAGCCGCTCGACCGTCGTCGTTGGCCTCTCCGTCGAGAGCGCCGCTCTCGACGCGGCCGATCAGATTCTCGAAATGGTTGCCGAGGTCTGGGAGCTTCCCCGCGACAGCCTGTCACTCGTCGAGGGGGGCGTTGCGACCGGTTCAGAAGTTCTCACTTTCCATCAGATATTTCACCGCAGCCTGGGTGTCGATTCGGGAGAAGTCGTCGGCCGCGGCGCCATAACGCCGCGTTCAAAGAAGGGCTCCCTGGCCGAGTCACCTCTGTTCTGGGAGACATCCGCGGGTCTCGCAGAGATCGTCGTCGATGAAGAAACCGGCGAGATCCATGTTCCTCGGTACGCCAGCGCCGCCGACGTCGGTCGTGTGATCAATCGCGTCGCTGCGGAAGGTCAGGATGAGGGCGCCGCTGTCATGGGGCTCGGTCACGCGCTCTACGAGGCCCTCGAGTTCGAGGGCGGGCAACCCGTCAACGCGACGCCGATCGATTATTCGATACCGCGGATCTCCGACGTGCCTCCCTCGTTCGACACGATACTTGTCGAAAACGGCGACGGCCCGGGGCCTGGCGGCGCCAAAGGAATGGGCGAGGGAGCAATCCTTCCAGTCGCACCGGCGATCGCCAACGCGCTGTTCTCCACCTACGGCATCCGAATCACCGATCTACCAATGACACCCGAAAAAGTGTGGCGCGCGCTACAGAAGAGGAGCTGAATTCATGGAATTCAACATGTCGATGGCGGTGCCAGCGACGCCGGCGCAGCTTTGGAGCACGCTGCTCGACGTTCCGCGCATATCAAGCTGCATCCCCGGGTGCGAAAGCGTCGAGGAAATCCAGCGGCTTGCAACCTACAAGGCGACCGTCAAGCAGAAGATCGGTCCATTCAAGCTCGAAGTGCCGGCTGACATCATCGTTGAATCGATCACCGAGCCGTCTCACGTGCGCACCCGCGCTACAGGCCGCGACAAGATCACAGGAACGCGGCTGGCGGTTGTCCTCGACGTGACCGTCACGCAGGAAGGGTCTGGTTCCACATTTGCCGTGGACGCGAAAGTCGACGTGCAGGGCCGGCTTGCGACCATGGGGTTCGGCATCATCAAACGCCGGGTCGATCAGAACTTCGAAGAGTTCGAGAAGCGGCTCAAAGAAATGCTGGGCGCGGCCTGATCATGCTGCCGTCACCCTTCCAATTCGAGCGGCCTTCGACGATCGCCGATGCCGTGCGTGTCGTCGGAGATTCTGGCGACGGCATGTTCTACGCCGGCGGGACCGAGTTGCTGCTCGCGATGAAAATGCGCGTCATCCGTGCGGACCGCCTCATCGACATCAAGGGCATCCCTGGGCTCGATTGCATCGCCGTCAACGACATGAACGAGATCGAGATCGGCGCGCGCTGCACGCACAAGAAGATCAGCGGCGATTCCGTCATCCGCGAGCACGTGCCGGCGCTGTCATCGCTCTGCGCCGAGGTGGCGAACATCAGGGTCCGCAACGTCGGAACAATCGGCGGCAACCTGTGCTTCGGAGAGCCCCACGCCGATCCGCCGACGATGCTCGCGGCCTTGAACGCACGACTGGTGCTCGATGGATCCAAGGGCACGCGTGAAATTCACGCTGATGATTTCATCCGAAGCGAAATGGAAACTGTGCGCGAGCCTGACGAGCTGCTGAGAGTCATCGTGTTCCCACGGCCCGCGGGACCGGTAACTTATCGCCGGTTCAAGCATGGTGAGAGGCCCTCAGTGAACGTCGCGATGGCCTGGTCACTGAACGCCGGCGGGAGCACGATCAGAAGCGCCCGTGTGCGGGTCGGCGCGCTTGGTTCGCGGCCACAGCCTTTGACGGCCGTCGAAGGTGCCCTCCGAAACGTAGCGGTGGCAGAGGCCCGCCGGGCGATTGAGACAGCTCTTCCCGCGGCGCTGGATCAGCTTGAGGTCAACGCGGATCGGCATGGCGGGGCCGATTACAAGCGTCACCTTGCAGGCGTGCTTCTTCTGCGTAACGCCGATGAGGCGATCATCGCCGGGACGAGCTGGCTGAAATGACACAGGTGTTGGCCATCTCGTTCTCGTTGAACGGCAAGACGATCGCCGTCGACGTCCCGGCTCATGTGCTCTTGATCGATCTTATCCGAGATCGTTTGGGCCTGAAGGGAACGAAACGTTCCTGCGACATGGAAGTATGCGGCGCTTGCACGGTCCTTCTCGACGGTGAGCCGATCTCGAGCTGCACAACGCTCGCCGTCGATGTGGATCGGCGCGAGGTTACCACAATCGAGGGCGTGACGCCGCCGGACGGACTATCCCCGATCCAGGAGGCGTTCGTGCTTCATGGCGGTCTGCAGTGCGGCTTCTGCACGCCCGGCTTCATCATGGCGGTCACGGCGCTCTTGAAGACCACGCCACACCCGACAGACGCGGAAATCCGCCACTACCTGCACGGCAATCTTTGCCGCTGCACCGGTTACACCAAGATTTTCGAAGCCGTGAAGAGCCTTGCGGTCCAGCAGGTCTCGCAGGATGCCGGTTGAATCCGCGCGAGACAGCGCAGCTACCTTCTGGAGATATCATGAGTATTGATCAGGTCAAAAGAACGAGTGTCCTTATCGCGGGCGCTGGCATCGGCGGTCTGGCGATGGCGCTATCGCTGCTTCGACGCGGCATCGATTGCGACGTTTTCGAGCAGGCGTCCGAGTTGCGCGAGGTAGGCGCCGGCCTTTGGGTCTCCATGAACGGTGTGCGTGTTCTTCGTGATCTCGGTCTCACCGAGCAAGTCGAGCAGAACTGCATCGCGGCAGAGCGACGTTCCATCCGGCTCTGGAACACGGGTGAAACGTGGTCGCTCTATAATCGGAGCTCCGACGCGGCCCGGAACCAACCCTATCTTCTGCTGCGCGCGCATCTGCTGAAGATCCTTGTCGACGGTGTGCGGCGATTGAAGGCGGACGCCATCCATCTGAACGCCCATGTTGTCGGGTTCAGCCAGAGCGACGAGGGAGTTCGGGCGCAGTTCGCAGATGGCCGTGAGATCGAAGGTCGCGCCTTGATCGGCGCCGACGGCTCCCATTCGAAGGTTCGTACCGGTCTGATCGGCCAGATCGAGAGCCAGTACACCAATGCAATCGCCTGGCGTGGTCTTGTGCCGGTCGACCGCCTCGAGCCGCATCAGCGCGAGCCCGTGGTGTCTACCTGGATCGGGCCGACCGCGCATGTCACGGCATATCCGGTCCGTTGGCAGAACACGGAATTGATGACGTTCTCGGGTCAGGTCGATCGCAACGACTGGCTCCTGGAATCGTGGTCGGAGAAGGGCTCTGTCGAGGAGTGCCTGAAGGACTTCCTGGGCTGGCATCCCGACATCATCGCGCTCGTCAGCAACGTCGATAGCCTTCACAAATGGGGCCTGTTCGTGCGGCCTACGCTGGCTGGTTGGTCGCAAGGACGGGTCACGCTTCTTGGAGATGCCTGCCATTCGATGCTGCCGTATCTCGGTCAGGGGGTGAACATGGCGTTGGAGGACGCGTCTGTTCTCGCCCGCTGCTTCGAGCAGCAGCCCGACGATCTCGCGAGAGCTTTCCAGACATACCAGAGCCTGCGACTTGATCGCACAACCAGGGTCGTGAAGTCCGCTGCCGGGATGCTGCCGATCTTCCACAACTCGGCGCTGTGCAAGGCCGAAACGGCGGGAGACTACATCAGGACCCAGTGGGCGCCGGAAGCGACCGCCGCTCGTTACGACTGGATCTACCAGTACGACGCGACCGCCGTGCCTCTTCATTGACATCTCTCCTCCACGAGCACCGGTGCACAACGATGATCGGCAAAGAGCAGCCCTGGGACGACGTAATACCGCTCGAAGAGCGCGAGACCTATGCCATCGCAGGGTTGGGTGGCGCGGCTGGATTCGGCAGGCGGCCCGCGCTCTTGGTGATTGACGTGCAGTACCGCTCGGTTGGTGACCGGCCGATGCCGATCCGCGACGCGATCAAGCAATATCCAACCAGCTGCGGTGAGGCTGGTTGGCAGGCCATAACGCAGATTTCCGAACTGATGCGGTTGTTTCGCGGCAGAGGATGGCCGGTGATATTTCCGCATGTCGCCAGCAAGGTCAGCCATGACCAGGGGGCATTCGCGGCAAAAATTCCGGGCATCATGCAAATTCCGCCCGAGGGCTACGACTTTGTTCGCGAGGTGGCTCCAGAGCCGGGGGAACTGCTGCTGCCAAAGACGCAGGCAAGCGCATTCTTCGGCACCCCGCTGACGACGTATCTCGTCGGGGCCGGGATCGATTCGCTGGTCGTGACCGGCTGCACGACCAGCGGCTGCGTCAGGGCATCGGTAGTCGATGCGTGCGCGCTGAATTTCAAATCGATCGTGCCGAGCGACGCCGTCTACGATCGTTCGCCGACTTCGCACGCGGTCAACCTGTTCGATATAGCCAGCAAGTACGCAGATGTGATGCCGACCTCGGAAGCCATCGAGCGGCTTCGCGCGCTGGCGGATGATCGTACCAAGGATCGGCCGACATGAAGGTCGCCCCGGTCTCCGGTCTGCTTTACGGCGCTCATGTGCGTGCGAACGGCATCCGCCAGCATTACCTGCGGTTCGGCGGAGCCGGGCCCGCCATCGTCATCGTCCCGGGCATCTCGACGACGGCGGCACAATGGGCGTTCATCGCGGAACGTTTGTGCGTTGGACACGACGTCTATGTGCTCGATGTCCGGGGGCGCGGCCTTTCCGAAAGCGGACCGCATCTCAATTATTCGCTGGATGCCTGCGCCTCCGATCTGGTTTCGTTCGCCGAGGCGCTGGAAATAGGCACGTATACCTTGCTCGGCCATTCCATGGGGGCCCGCATCGGAATTCGTGCGGCGCGCTGGCGGCCATCGTCCATAAGGCAGTTGATCCTGGTCGATCCACCGGTCTCCGGCCCCGGACGTCGCGCCTACCCAAGTCCGATCGGACCTCTTCTCAAGCTGCTTCACAGCGCAAGCCTTGGGGAAGCGGACGCGGCGCTGCGAAGCCCGTCCGCGCCGCGCTGGCCCGAAAACCACATTCGCGCCCGGGCCGAGTGGATGCACACCTGCGACGAGCGCGCCCTGGTCGAAAGCCACAAGGGCTTTCATCACGATGACATTCACAATGACCTCGCCAACCTCAACGTTCGCACTTCGCTGCTCGTTGCGGGCAAAGGCGATGTCATCCGTCCCGAAGATGAAAGAGAGATTCAAAGATTGCTGCCGTCCATCGTGATCAGGCGACTGGAGAGTGCAGGTCACCAAATGCACATCGACGACACGGAAGGATTCCTTTCGATCGTCAATGACGTTCTCGCCTGACCGCCCAAAGGCCGGTCGGACGGTTGCAGATACATGCTTGGCAAAGAGGAGATAACTGAAGATGACCCGGCAACGCATCGATGTTGAAATGCTCGAACTCTTCAAGGCCGAGCTTGCACTTTGCAAGGTGAGGGAAGGCGAGGTCGTAGCCGTCCTGAGTGGCGGCGAGGATCAGTCGGAATATGCCCAGACATTCATGTTGGCTGCCCAGGGTCTCGGTGCGACAACCTTCCATCTCAATGTTCCCAAATACGGCCAGAGCAAGGTTGCGGGCCTGCAGGGTAGACACGCGCTGACAGGCAACCGGCCAGCGATCGACACGCTCAAGCGCGTGGATATGGTGATTGATCTTCTGGGTCTGCTGTTCTCGCGCGAGCAACTCGAAATTCAGGAAGCGGGCACGCGCATTCTGCGCGTAATGGAGCCGTTCCACATTCTCAAAAAGATGTTCCCGACCGAGGATCTCCGCCGGCGAACCGAGCTCTCACGAACGCTCCTGCAGTCAGCCAGAACCATGCGCATCACGTCGCCGGGCGGAACAGATGTGACCTACGGCCTAAAGCAATATCCGGTCATTTCCGAGTACGGATACACCGATGAGCCGGGCCGCTGGGATCATTTCCCGTCGGGATTTGCTTTCACGCAAGCCACGGATGGTGACGTCAACGGAACTGTCGTACTGATGCCAGGTGACATTCTCTGCGCGTTCAAGCGCCATGTTCAGTCTCCAGTCACGCTGACCATCAAGGACGGCTACATCGTCAACCTCAAGGGCGAGGGGACCGACGCGACGCTCATCAAGAACTATATCGACAGTTTCGGTGATCCACGCGGATGGGCGATCTCGCATATCGGCTGGGGATCGAATGAGCGCGCCGACTGGCACCATATAGCTGCATCTCAGCAGCTCGCGTCGGAGCATATCATGAACGCGCTTTCCTTTTATGGAAACGTTCTGTTCTCGACGGGGCCGAATACCGAGCTTGGCGGCACGAACGACACGCCGTGTCATCTCGACATCCCGCTCCGCGGCTGCAGCCTTTGGCTCGACGATGTCCATATCCTCGACAAGGGTGAGTTTGCCTATTCCGAGTTGAGGGCACCGGGCCGCTAGGCCTCGCCCGCCTGATCAAGACCTGGAGCCGCATCCGCGGTTCCCAATAACGCGGAAAGCGTTTCGGCAACGACCATCCACTGTCCAGCTCTTTCAACGGGAAACGCATTGCATGTCTAGAACCATCTCAGGCGCGGAAGATTACACGGCCAGGCAACGGTATTCGATCATGATCTCGGCGATGCTGGGATACATTCTCGACTTCTATGATGTCCTGATCTTTCCGTTTCTCTTGCCCGCGATTCAGCGGTCGATGTCGCTATCGTTGACAGAGATCGGCTCTCTGCAGGCCCTGACACTGTTCGGATCGGCGATCGGCGGGGCCCTGTTCGGCGTCATCGGTGATCGCCTTGGCCGGAAGACCTCGCTTCAGCTCACCATCGCGCTGTTCTCGGTCGCGGCGATCATTTCCGCGTTCGCATGGAATTACTGGTCGCTTGCGGTGCTGCGCTTCATCACCGGCATCGGTCTTGGCGGCGAGTATGGCATTGGCATGGTGCTTTTCAATGAGGCCTGGAAAAAAGGCAGCCGAGGCTTGGGTGCGGCTGCGCTTCAGGGCTGCGCCGTGATCGCATCGTCCACGGCTTCGATCGTCGGGATCTGGCTTATCGCGACGTTCAGCGACGAGTGGAGCTGGCGCATCGGCCTGCTGAGCGGCGGAGTGCCGATCCTGCTGATCATCTTCATTCGCTTCTTCATGCCCGAGTCGAAGATCTGGCTGGAGTACGAGGCGCAACGCAAGGCCGGTCCGGTTGCGGCCGCGGCCCGCACTCTTCCCCTTGCAGACTTGTTCCGCAATGGTCTGGCGCGGCAGACCGTCACTGCCTTCGTGTGGCTGATGAGCTACATGCTTTGCTACTACAGCGTAGTCTCCTTCATTCCGACGCTGTTGCTCCGGGACATGCACACGCCGGGCGATGTCGTTCGCACCACGGCCGTTCTTCTTTCCGTGGTCAGCGGCATCTGCTACCTCGCCAACGGCTTTTTCAACGACAGGGCTGGCCGCCGGCTCGGTGCTCTCGTGCCGGCGTTGTTTTGGGTCGGATCCCTGGTTGGCATGGCGGTGTGGGGAAGTCAGCTCTACGCCGGCTCGAAGACCGAGTGGCCGATGTTCTGGCTCTATATCGGTTTCGGTATTGGCAACGTTGCGCTCGGCGTGACGGGCGTCTGGATCTCAGAGCTTTATCCGGTCAACCTGCGCGCAACGGCGGTGTCTACATTCTATATGGGCGGTCGCGGCCTTGGCAGCATCGCGCCAGTGATCGTACCCCTTGCGGCTGCTCATTTCGGCGGAAGCCTGCTGAACGGCATGGTCGCCGTGGCCCTTCCTGCCGCAGCTACTTTCATTCTGGCTTCTCTTCTGCTTCCTGAAACACTCGGTCGCGATCTGTCCGCCAAGGGCTTCAAGGCCGACGCGGAATCGGAGCCTGCGATGAAGGCTGCGCCGGTCTCGAGCGTATGATGCACTTGTGAAATGACGCGCAGCCGGCGAGATGAGAGCTCATCGCGCTCATCTCGTCGGCCCGGCGCGGAAGATGGAATGCGTGATTGGGCCGTCGATACGGACAAATGACGTCTGATCGAGACACGCTCTGCAGCAAATCAAATGTTGGCCGGCGCCGTCTTCTTCATGCCTGCCGGTGCGCCGGTGGCAGGTGTTGTCGATCGGCCGATGCGCGGCGTCCTTGCCGACCTTGTCGCGGCCATGCAATAAATCCGCATCGGCAATCGGGTTTTCCACAGCGTGGAGATAAGGACGTATCGTCCGGAATTGGCAACGTCCGTGTGTCAGCCGCGACCTTCAGATCGGCAGGTCAAGTTGCGGCGCCGCATCGTCGCCTTGTAAGGACGAAAGCGAAACCCCCAACAGCCGGACTGACCTGGAAAAGGGTATCTCGTTCTGAAGCAGCGCGATCGACAGTCGTTCGAGTTCCGCGCGGCTCGAAACCGCGGCAGGTACCGACCTGCTGCGCGTAATGATTTCGATGTCGTTGAACTTTACCTTGAGGGTCACCGTTCGGCCACGCGCTGCCTTGTCTTCGCAGTGCCGCCAGACCTTGTCGATCAGTGGCTGCAGTTCGGCGGCCAACGTTTGGAATTCGGTCAAATCGCTGGAGAAAGTAGTCTCTGCGCCGACCGACTTCCGAATTCGATCCGCGCGGACCTCACAATTATCGACGCCCCTCGAGATCCAATAGTAGTACGCACCGGCCTTGCCGAAATTGGCCTGCATGAATTCGAGCGACTGACCCGATCACACCTTAGTCGCGGC
>NZ_JAQOSR010000167.1:0-18795 GCF_046718885.1 Bradyrhizobium sp. UFLA01-814
GTGGAATACCGCGCCTCCTCCGGACTGGTTCTCGGCCCAGAGCTGACCGCTATGCGCCAGAACGATCGTCCGTGCGATGGACAGGCCGATGCCCATGCCCTGCTCCTTTGTGGTGAAGAACGGATCGAAGATGTCGTTCAGCCTGTCCTGCGGAATTCCCGGCCCGGAATCGCTGATGGAGATCACCGCCGACGCGTCCCCATTGACCTCCGTACGGCCGATGATGGTGCGCCCGTAGGGCATTTTGGCCATCGCGTCCATGCTGTTGACCACGAGGTTAAGAATGACCTGCTGCAACTGAACGGGGTCGCCTTTCACCCGCAGGGTCTGCGGTGAGGTCTGCAGGTAGATTGCGACGTTGCGCGCCGAGGCCTGCAGCTTGAGGAAATCGAATGCTTCCCGCATGGTCTGGTTGAGGTCGATCTCCTTCTTCTCAAATGGCGCACGCTTCAGCAGGCTGCGCATCCTGCGGATCACCTCGCTTGCACGCAGATCATCGCGCTTGATGTCGGAAATGATTTCCCGCACCTCCTGAAGGTCGGGCGTCGGCGAACTGAGGATCAGCTCCGCGCTCTCGGCATTGGTCAGGATCGAGCCCAGCGGCTGGTTGAGCTCATGAGCAATCGAGGACGAGAGTTCTCCGGCAGTGGCCTGCCGATTGATATGGGCGAGCTGAGACAGGCGATTGCGGGCTTCGACTTCGGCACTCCGCCGCATGTGACGCTCATGTAGCAGAAACGCAATCAGAGTTGTTTGAACCAATAATGCCGTGGCCAGGGCGACGGCCCGCCAACGATATTTTTCCAGGAAGGTCGGTTCGCGGAAGCGAATCTCGCTGCCTGGTGGCAGGTTGGCTTCGCTGACGTTCCAGCGATGCATCTGCCGCCAGTTGAAAATGGGCTTCACGGTATCGACAGCCGACGGCGGCAAGCTTTCCGGCGGCTCGCCATCCAGAATCCGCAGCGCCCTGCCCGCTGCTTCGGCACCGACCAGGGATGGGATGATGACAAATCCGCCGATGCCGCCCGGTTCGAGGAACGTCTCCGCCGCAACCACGATGGGACGATTTGCTCTCGCTGCGACAAATGAGAGGGCATCCGAGGGCGGATAGTAGTTGCCTTTGCCGTCGCTGTAGAGGCCGGTGTAGATGATCGCGCTATGGTCGGGAAGCGCTGCGACCCGCTCGACGATATCAGGCATCGGACGTCCGATGATCTCGACGATGTCGAGTCCCGGAATGCCGGCCGCCGCCTGGTCTTTCCAATTACGAAACAGAACCTGCCGCCCCCAGTCTGCGCCAACGAGCACGATGGTCTTGAGCTCCGGCACGACGGCGCGGGCGGCCGTGACGGCATCCTGGAGCTTCGATGCCACGATGCCGCCGGTCACGGAGGCCGGCGGTCGCAATCGCTTGAAATCGGCCTCTTCGACCAGCGCAAACACGACTGGCGTATCGGGCCAAAGCTGCGGACGCCAGCGGAGCGCCAGTTCAAGCGCAGCCGCTCCAATGGTGACCACGACGCCGATCGGCCGATCGCGATATTTCGCCTCGAGAAACCGCCGGACATTCTCCTGATAGGCTTCGCCACCGAAACGATTGAGATCGAGGCTCTCCGTGTAGACGGTGGTCGGCGCGTGACCGTGAGCGCTCACCGCATCCCTCAAGCCAACGAACACCTGGTAGTAGAAGGGGCCACGTCGATCGGACTGGTCCAGCACCAGCATGGAATGCGGGCGCATCTCTTGCGCCCGGAGCACAGCCGGCGCCAACAGCGCAGCCAGCAGGATGACCAGTCCAGAGAGCCGAATTGCCTTGCCCATAGCGTTCGGAGCCGGAGACCAACGGGTTCAAAAAATAGCACCCGGTTATCGGCGTGAATATTGAAAAGTAATCTAAGATGGTGCGCATCAATTGCGAACAAATTGCCGCATTTGGCGCACCCTGTCCTTTAGGACAATGACCTCAAGACCAATAGAGACTGGCCGGGCCCTGTCGTAGTCATTGCGCGCGGACAAGCATTTCGAGCCGCCGCGGACGCTGCAACAGTCGTTACCCAAGAGAGTTAGTCCATGTTCGCTCGCGTCAATATCAGACCGGCCAATGTACCGAGCATCCTCGGCGGGCTGACCGCCCGGCACGCCAACTGCACCACCAGCGAATTCCACTACAGGAAAGGCACCGAGATCTACGGGGAGAAGGAGCCGGCGGAGTACGTCTACCAGGTCGTTTCGGGGGCGGTCCGCAGCTACAAGCTGCTCTCCGACGGACGCCGCCAGATCGGCGCCTTTCACCTTGTCGGAGACATCTTCGGCCTCGAGAATGCCGAAACCCACCGCTTCACCGCCGAAGCCATCGTCGACACGAACGTGCACCTGATCAGGCGGATGAGCCTCGAACGCGTGGCCGATTCCGATTTCGCCCTGGCTCGCAACCTGCTGGTCATGACCACCAGCAACCTGCGGCATGCCGAAGAGCACATGCTGCTGCTCGGCCGCAAGACCGCATTGGAGCGGGTTGCCGCGTTTCTGCTCGAAATGGATCGCCGGCTGACCGGAGTCGGCGTCGTCGCCTTGCCGATGTGCCGGCGTGACATTGCCGACTATCTCGGGCTGACGCTCGAAACCGTGTCACGCGCGCTGTCCAAGCTGCACGCCTACGGCGCGCTCAACTTCCTTGGCTCGAACCAGCGCGAAATCATGCTGGTTGACCGCGACCAGCTGTCCAGGCTGGACAACTGACCGCGAGGTCAGGGGGATTTCGTGAGCGCCTCCTGACGCTCGATGGTCTTTTGCAGCACTTCGAACAGGACCGCGGTCGACCACCCGAACATGAGAATGCCGTTCATGGCCGCCATCGGTCCGATCAACAGCCACTGCTTGACCGGGATAACATCGCCATAGCCGAGCGTGGTGTAGTTCACGAAGGCGAAATAGAGCAGATTGCTGCCGGCGGGCGCTGCGCCGAGCACCCAATAGGCCAAGCTCCACACCACGATCTCGAGCGTGTGAGCCAGCATCAGCGCAAGCGCGGTGGCGACCATCACGCCGCTGAGCTGTAGCCCCGCCCGGCCGGCCGCGCTCAAGGCAACGTTGCGAAGCAACCCGATGGCCGCGACCGTCCAGAGCGAATGGATCGCGATGTTGATCGCGCTCACCGCCGATCCCACGAGGAGCTGAAACAGCATCATCGCTCTCCCGCCAGCCGGGCGCGGTCGTCCCGGATCCATGCCGTGATCAATTCCCAGGCGACCGCGAGAATGATTGGACCGATGAACAGGCCCACGATGCCGTGGGCGAGCGTGCCGCCGATCACGCCGACGAAGATGACGAGCGCCGGCGTGGTCAGGCCCCGCCCCATCACCAGCGGCTTCAGCACATTGTCGAGGACGCCGACGACCAGGAAGAAGAACGTGAGAGCGAGCGCCGTCGGGAAGTCCTTGGCCGACCATAGCCAGATGATGACCGGAAACAGCACGATTGCCGCCCCGATCTGCACGATCGCGAGCAGCATCACGACAAACGCCAGCAGCCCTGCGCTCGGGATCCCCGCCAGCTTGAAGCCAATGCCGGCCAGCAGCGATTGCAGGACGGCAACGCCAATGACGCCGCGGGAGACCGCCCGGATGGTCGCACCCGCAAGATCGAGGAAGTGCTCGCTCTGCTCCGGCACGATGCGGGACAGGAAGCTCCGGCACGCCGCTGCAAGCTGCGAGCCGTACGGAAACAGAAACCCTGCCACGACGACCGCCAGCAGAAACTTCACCATCCCGATCCCGGCATCACTGGCAAACGCAAACAGGGTCCCGGCCAACGGCTTCAGATGCGGCACGACCTCGCGCAGCACGGCGCGCAAATTGGTCGACGCCCGATCCCAGATCTCATGGAGTGGGCCGCCAATCAGCGGCCAATCCTTGATCTCGGGCGGCGGCGACGGCACGACAACGTGGCCGGCGCCCAGTTGTTCGGCGAGCTCCTTCATCCCCTCTACAGCTCCGATTCCGAGCCAGGTCGCCGGCCCGATGACGACTCCCAGAGAGATCAAGGTCAGCACGAGCGCCGCGATGCCGGCATGGCCGCCGAGCATTGCTGCGAGCCAGGTGAAGACGGGATAGAGCGCGACCGCGAGCACCACGCTCCAGGCCAGGATCGGCACGAACGGGCTGACCAGGACGAACGACCAGTAGATCAGCAGCGCCAGCAATCCGAGGCGAATTGCGAGCTGGATGAACTCGTCTCCGGTCACGAGCTGGCGCAGGGTTTTCAAGAGCGTGCTTTCGATTGAGCATCAGCAGCTACGCGGGAAGCGGTGCCATCGCCTCGCCGCGCACGGCTTGATTCAGATCAAGCGCGAGGCGTCCGGACTTTCACCGAAGAGGCGGCCCCGGTTCGGGCAGGAATCTGGGCGCTCCAACTTCGCCGGGATGCGTTCGCGGTCGGGATCACGAGCGCGATCGCGCCCCCATAGGGCGGCGGCCTGCCTATCCGCGGCAATTGTCCCAAGGCGAAGGATCAATCGTCCGCACCGCCCCCTCGCCACTTTGATTCAAATCAAGCTTCGGCCGGCCGCGGCTGACAGGCTCGGCATGCTCATGGACCGGAAAGCAGCTCTCGATTTGGCTGCCTTTCGATCACGACTGCCTGTGTCACCCCGATGTGGAGGACGTCATGAAGAATACCAAGACCCTGCTGGCCTTGATCCTGCTTGCGAGCATGGTCGGCATTGGCGCTGGCCAGGCGGCGCCGCTGCCGACCAACGTCGCGGCCATGAAGGGCATGGTCGAGAACAATACCGTCCTTCAGGTGCGCTGGGGCGGCTGGCGCGGCGGCGGCTGGGGCTATCGCGGTTGGCGAGGCTACGGCGGCTGGGGAGGCTATCGTGGATGGGGCTATCGAGGCTGGGGCGCCGCGGCCGCCGGTGCGCTCGTTGGCGGAGCCATCGCGAGTTCGGCCTACTATGGCGGGTATCCCTACTATGGCGGTGGATACGGCTATGGCTACGACTATTGCCCGCCGGGCGGAGGCTATGGCTATGCGCCGGCTTATTACGCTCGGCCGCGCTACTATGGATGGTAGTCTGGACATCGGATGCCAGGGCGGCCTTCGGTGATGTCACCGCAGGCCGAGCAGCGAACGCCGGTAGCCGCTCTCGCGCGCTTCATTCCTGCACACGAAGCCGCCATCGAAGCCCCTGGCATAGCGCTTTGCCCTTTGAGGTAGTAGCGTCCGCGCCGAAAATCGAGCCAGACCACGCTATCGCCGGGGCAATGCCGCTGAGCCTGGGCTTCATAGCGGAACGGCGTCAGCGGCAGCGCAGCCGTCTGTTGCGCGCAGCAAAACAGGAAGATCGCGGCGCAGGCCCCGACGCCCAACCTGGCCGCCTGACGGTCTCTGCGTCCGTTCGACTTTTCAGCCAATTTGAAGTGCATTCATTGCCGCTGGGAATGATCCGTGTCGCGCTGAAGACGATAGCTCATATTGTCAGAGCTTCGCTGGCGAGGCACCTCAGAACGACGAATTTGGCACCGCGCATGGCCAACATGAGGCTCGCTCAGGACGACAGCAATCCAAAGGCGATCGCCGCGGTCGACAGCATCCCGGCCGTCACGACCACGACCCTGAAGGCAATATCGCCGTCGGCCAATTCAAGCCAGCGATGCAGCCAATTGCGAACGCCAGCCGGCTGGCTTACGCCACGCACTCGTCGAAATCTGTCGCTGGGGTACCCCATGACTGCCATTTTAGATCGCGGTGGAATGGAGAGACCAGTGCAGCTTGTGCCAAGCAGTCAGGATCACGTGCGACGGCTTGACTGACCCAATTGGGCCATGCGAAGCGGTTCGGCCGAAGTCCGCTCAACCGGCGTCCTAGCTTCCCTTCGAGCCGGTGGCGTTCCGCATCGGACGTTCCTGCTCCGACGCGCTCTTCGAGGGCGCCGCGCCGCACATGGAGCTGCTCTTCGGTTCCTCGGCCGCCGTGCGCGCGGTGCGGTCAAACGGATTCCGCTCCACGACCTTCAGCGAAGCGAGCTCTTCCTTGTTCAAGAAGGAGATCTTTCCCGGCGGAGTCATCACCATCTTGCCGATGGCCGCCGGAGCAATACGGAGCTTGGCCGACAACCTCGCAAGCTTGATCGTGTCACGAATCGTTCGACTGTCCTCGTTGCCGTGTAGATTGGAAACCGAGTGGACGCCGATCTTGGCATTTGGCGCCACATAACGCTTCCTGCTCGCCAGGAAAATAAAAGCGCATGCCGAGTCGCATTCTCCGGAAACGTAAGTGGCGATTTGCCTCTGGTGCGCGAGCATGGCGATTCGGAAGCCTTCGTAGAGAGACCCGCCTCGGGAATCGAGATCGAGGCCAACGATCCGGCGCTCAGTCGCCAGATATCCGCGAAAGCGGACAAAGTCCCCATCCCTGACATCTCCACTGAGCTTCAAAACATCTCCAAAACATCCTCGGACACGGGAAAACTCCATCGCGAGACAGTTCGTCGACGTCAGCACGACCGCGATGCTCAAAACGCATCCTGCAATCCGCATCGAGCGAACCGCAGGCGCTCGAGAATGAAGCTGACCC
Source organism: Bradyrhizobium sp. UFLA01-814 (assembly GCF_046718885.1). Lineage (NCBI taxonomy): Bacteria > Pseudomonadati > Pseudomonadota > Alphaproteobacteria > Hyphomicrobiales > Nitrobacteraceae > Bradyrhizobium > Bradyrhizobium sp. UFLA01-814. The sequence goes on from NZ_JAQOSR010000167.1 coordinate 6,577, forward strand.
GTTGCGACATCGCTTCGGGGTGGCCGCACCCCATGCGCGGCGCTCCGGCTCGTTGCCTGGGCGTCGATAAATGTTGCGCGGAGGACCCTCAAAGCGTGCTTCCTGGCTGCCACGACGCTCCCCATCTGACCCGGGACCTCACACGATTGAGAGAGCATCGAAGCGCATCGTGGGTTGATCTGAATCAAACCCAATTCAGCAAGCGCGCAGGCGGGAGCGCCAGTTTGACTTCTAGAGAGGGACGCAGGCCCTCACGCGCACGCTCTGTGCCGAGAGCAAACATCATCTACGGACTTTACGATCAGCCAGTCCAACCCAGTATCGGGATCACGAAGAACTTTCAACCTAAGCCATTCATTTGGTTTGTTTATTTTTATTGCCCGATCCTTGAAGGGATTGGACCGACTGAGGAAGCCCATTCAGGTTAAAAATGCGAGATCAATCGACGCTCCGCGCGAACTGCTGGTTGCCAAGGCAACCTAACGCGGGATGCGACGTCTCGATGGTGCAGCGTCCCGAAAGCCGCCGCTTGCGCCCCACGGCTTGGGCGATGGCGGCTCACGCGCACGGGACAGCGCTGTTCGCGACGCGCCATCTTGTGTAGACTTTCACGGCATCCCGATCAGTTTGGGAGAACGACAATGAAAGTCTTCTTGCTCGCCTGCGTCGTCGCCATCGTTGTGGCGGCGATCGGGGCGTTGGCGCTAAACCGCGTGCAAGAGCCGGTCGCACAGGCCTTTGCGACGACGGGCGTACGGCTGTAGCGCGTCCGCGTCGAACGGCCGCGCGCCCTGCCTACTCCGCCGCGGTAACGGAGGGCTGGGGTCGGGCGTCGCGCGCATTCTCCTCCTCAAGCCAGAGGCTGTGGTGCTCCCTGGCCCAATTGACATCGACGGTGCCGCTTCCCATCGCCTCGAACGCGCCTTCCATGCCGATCGTGCCGATATAGATGTGCGCCAGCATCACTGCCGTGAAGAGCACCGCGACGATGGAGTGGACGATCTGCGCGAGCTGCATCCCTTCGATGCCTGACAGGTAGAACGGGAACATCAGCGCATATCCCGTCGCTGCCACCAGACCTCCGCCGATGACCACGATCCAGTAGACCGCCTTCTGGCCGGCGTTAAAACGATAGGCTGGCGGGTGATCGTGCCCGACGATGCCGCCACCGCGCTTGATCCACTCGACATCCGCCCTGTTCGGGATATTGCCGGCGATCCACATCAGGAAGATCAGCACGACGCCAATGGTGAACGGGAAGCTGAGATAGTTATGAACATACTTTGCCCATTGCGACCATTCGGAAAACGCCTCGTGGCCGATCAGCGGCAGAAGCAATGGACGTCCAAAAGTGACGTTCAATCCCGAGATCGCCAGAATGATGAAGCAAGTCGCCGTCATCCAGTGCACGAAGCGCTCGAACGCACTAAAGCGCACGATGGTCCGGCCCGAACGCCCGCTCTGCAACCGCACCATCCCGCGGCTGAGATAGAAGATGACCAGCGCCGCCAGCATGCCAACAATCGCGATGCCACCGATCCAGCGCAGCGTCACATTCCGGAACTCGCGCCACTCACGGCCGGCGGGCTGCTCGAGAACCCCCGAGCGCTGGTCGGGAATGCTGACGCGTCCCTGCACCCGGTTCAGTTCCTGCAGCAGCTGTTGCTCCTTGACCGAACTTGCGGTCGGGTTGACCTGCTGGGCCATGGACGGGGAAGCCGCGGAGACGAGCAGCAGGAGTCCAGCCACGCCAATGACGAGCCGAACAAATCGTGCAAAACACGCCATAAGGTCCTCCCGATATCGACGCGACCCGCGCTAGGTCGTCGTCAGGACTCGATCGTCTCGCGATAGGCGGTCTTCCAGCCCCATGCGCCCGAGCCGTAGCCGCGCTTCAGCACGCGCTCCTTATAGATCTGCGCAATGATCTCGCCGTCGCCGGCGAGCAGCGACTTGGTCGAGCACATCTCCGCGCACAGCGGCAGCTTGCCTTCGGCAAGCCGGTTTGCACCGTATTTCTCATATTCTTCCTTGCTGCCATCGGCCTCGGGGCCGCCGGCGCAATAGGTGCATTTGTCCATTTTTCCGCGCGAGCCGAAATTGCCGACCTTCGGATATTGCGGCGCGCCGAACGGACAGGCGTAGAAGCAGTAGCCGCAGCCGATGCAGAGATCCTTGGAGTGCAGAACCACGCCGTCGGCGGTGGTATAGAAACAGTTCACCGGACATACCGCCGCACAGGGCGCGTCCGTGCAGTGCATGCAGGCCATCGAGACCGAGCGTTCGCCCGGCTTGCCGTCGGCGATGGTGACGACCCGGCGGCGGTTGATGCCCCAGGGGACCTCGTGCTCGTTCTTGCAGGCCGTGACGCAGGCGTTGCACTCGATGCAACGGTCGGCGTCGCAGAGAAATTTCATACGTGCCATCGTCGTTGCTCCCTTATGCCGCCGCGATCTGGCAGAGAGTGACCTTGGGCTCCTGCATGCCCGTCGCGGGATCGTATCCGTAGGTGGTGATCGTGTTCGCGCTTTCGCCGAGCACGATCGGATCAGTGCCCTTCGGGTAGTTGCCGCGAAGATCCTTGCCCGCAAGCCAGCCGCCGAAATGGAAGGGCATCCATGCAACGCCCTTGCCGACCCGCTCGGTGACGAGCGCCTTCATCCTTGCCCTGGAATTGTTCTCGGCGCCGGTGACCCAGACCCAGCCGCCGTCCTTGACCCCGCGATCGGCCGCATCGGCAGGATTGATCTCGATGAACATGTCCTGCTGCAACTCGGCGAGCCACGGGTTGGTGCGCGTCTCCTCGCCGCCGCCCTCATATTCGACCAGCCGGCCGGACGAGAGGATGAGCGGAAACTGCTTTGCAATGCCCTTCTCCACCGCGGCCTTCTGCACGGAGAATCCGATATTGGGCATCCGGAACTGCTTGGCGTCGGGCAGCGTCGGGTATTTGGCGACGAGATCGACGCGTGGCGTATAGATCGGCTCGCGGTGAACAGGGATCGGATCCGGCAAGCCGAACGCATTCATGCGCGCCTTGCCGTTGCCGTAGGGCACGCAGCCATGCGCCAGCGCGATGCGCTGAATGCCGCCCGACAGATCGAGCGACCACGACACTGTATCCGGATTGGCCGGATTGATCTTGTTGATCACGGCCATTTCCGCTTCGGTGAGCTCGGTGTCCCAGCCGAGCTTCTTCAGGCTCGCCAGCGTGAATTCCGGATAACCATCCTGGATTCCCGACCCCAACGAATACGCGCCGTCCGCGAGCAGGCTCACCTTCCGCGTCGTGCCGTCCGGCAGCTTCTCCTCGCGCTCGACGCCGAACCGCGGCCGGAACGTGCCGCCGCCGTCCATCACGTGCAGATTGGTGTTGTAGAGCAGCGGCGTGCCGGGGTGCTTGACCTCGGGTGATCCCCAGCACGGCCAAGGCAGGCCGTAATAGTCGCCGCCAACCTCGGGATCGTCCTTCGGCGCCCGCATCGTCAGCATGTCGAACTTCGCCTGGTTCTTCATGTGCGCCTTGAGGCGCTCGGGCGATTGTCCGCAATAGCCGGTCGACCAGCTGCCGCGGTTCATCTCGCGCAGCACGTCCTCGGCCTCGGGCAGATTGTTCTCGACCTTGATCTTCTTGAACATCTGGTCGGCGAATCCGAGCTTCTTCGCCATCAGATAGATGATTTCGAGATCGTCCTTCGACTCGAAGATCGGCTTCACGATCTGCTCGCCCCATTGCAGCGAGCGGTTGGAAGCGACGCGCGAGCCCTTGCACTCGAACTGCGTAGCGACCGGGAGAATGTAGACGCCATCCGTGCGCCCCGCCTCGACCGCGAGCGAGGCCCAGGTCGTCGGATGCGGATCGGCGATGACGAGCAGCTCAAGTGCCTTCAGGCCGTTGAGGGATTCAGGGATACGGGTGATGCTGTTGGAGGCGTGTCCCTGCACGAACACTGCCTTCACGTTGTCCTTCTGGGCAACCTGTTCCTTCGGCAAAGTCACCGCTTCGAACCAGCGGGTCAGCGGAATGCCGGGGGTTTCCATGATCTGCTTGGAATCGAACCGCGACTTCAGGAAGTCATAGTCGACCTCCCAGACCCGCGACCAGTGCTTCCAGGCGCCTTCGGCGAGGCCGTAGTAGAACGGCAGCGTGACGATATCGAGCCCGACATCGGTCGCGCCCTGCACGTTGTCGTGGCCTCGGAAGATGTTGGCGCCGGCGCCGGCCTTGCCGACATTACCGGTCATCAGCAGCGCGATGCAGCTCGCCCGTACATTGGCGGTGCCGACGGTCTTCTGCGTCTGGCCCATGGCCCAGATCAACGTTGCCGGCTTCTCGGTGGCGAACATCTTGGCGACGCGCTTGAGCTGCTCGCCGGGAATCCCGGTGACGCGCTCGACTTCGTCAGGAGGCCATTTCTCAACCTCCTTCTTGAGGTCGTCGAAACCGTAGACGCGCTGCCGGATGAACTCCTTGTCTTCCCAGCCATTCTGGAGGATGTGCCACATCATGCCGTAGAGCACCGGAATGTCGGTACCCGGCCGCATCCGCACATATTCGGTCGCGTGCGCGGCGGTGCGCGTCAGGCGCGGGTCGATGACGATGAAGTTGGCCTTTTGCAGCTCCTTGCCCTCGAGCAGATGCTGCAGCGAGACGGGATGCGCCTCGGCCGGATTGCCGCCCAGGATGACCTGCGTCTTCGCATTGCGGATGTCATTGTAGCTGTTGGTCATCGCGCCGTAGCCCCAGGTGTTGGCGACGCCGGTGACGGTGGTTGAATGGCAGATGCGGGCCTGGTGATCGGTATTGTTGGTGCCCCAGAACGCACCGAGCTTGCGGAACAGGTAGGCGCCTTCGTTGGTCATCTTGGCCGAGCCGAGCCAATAGACGGAATCGGGACCCGACTTCTCACGTACAGCCTGGAACTTGTCGCCGATCTCGTTGATCGCGGTGTCCCAGGAGACGCGGGTCCACTGCCCGCCAACCAGCTTCATCGGATAGCGCAGCCGCCGCTCGCTGTGCACGAGCTCACGCACGGAAGCGCCCTTGGCGCAATGCGAGCCGCGATTGATCGGCGAATCCCAGCTCGGCTCCTGACCGATCCATACCCCGTTCAGGACCTCGGCCGTCACCGTGCACCCAACCGAACAATGCGTGCAGATACTCTTGCGGACGGTCGCGCCCGCCGTAAGCGGACCGGCCACCGCGGCTTCCGCCTTGCGCACGCTGCCGAGCGGCAAGGTGCCGAACGCGGCGAGCGCGCCGCCGGCAAGACCGGATTTGCGCAGGAAGCTGCGGCGGTCGAGGCCACCTGCCTGATCTGCGGGGAAGCTGGCGGCGGAGCCTTGGCGCAGGGAACGCTGGTTTGTTCGCTTGATCAGCACGGTCAACCTCCCTTGGCCGGATAACGATTGACGCGGTAGAAGGCCTTGACGTGATCGGTTTCCTTGTAGCGCGCCTTGCGCTTCTCATCGTTGGTTTCGCTGTCGGCTTGCGCCGTCCCGACCAGCGGCGTTGCGAGTGTCGCGCCGGCGCCCACCGTGCCGACGCCGACCTTGCGCAGGAAATCGCGGCGCCCGACTGTGGTAGTCCTGTCTTCACTCATCGCATCTCTCCTGGACCTGCGGATGCAGGTCAGTTCGCGAACGTGAATGCTTCTGTCTCAATCTCGATAAAGGCGCGACCAAGCGCACCGACCGTACGATAGAAGACGGCGCTCTCCGCGCGCTCGATGTCGGCGAAAAGCCGCCCCATCCAGGACGCGACGTGTTTGCCGAAGAAGGCGCGCTGCGTGTCGAAGGGCGCCGGGAAACGGCCTCCCGCGAAGCCTGCCATGATCTCGCACAGGATAGCCGCGTGATCCTCCGGCTCGGAATTATTCGCGATGCGCTCGATCCCGGACGCGGCGAGATCGGCACGCAGACGCGACAGCGGCCGCTCGTTGAGAAAGCCGGTCAGATAGTAGGAGGCATAGGGCAAGAGCTCGCCGCGGCCAAGACCAGTGAACAGATCGAAATATTCGCGTTCGACCTTGGCCGCGACTGCATTGGCGGCGGATTCAGCCAGCGCGGCATGCGCGCGCCCGAGCGGGGTCGCATCGACGGTCAATGCAGCCAGTTGATCGAGCAGCTTCTTTGATGGTGCGGCGGACAACAGCGCCGCGAGCAGCAGATATTCCTGCGCACGTGCGGCATCGACAGAATCGATCGGCTGTTCGGAGAAGAGCGGCTCGCTGTACAGATCAGGCCGCAAATTATCGCGCGATATGCCGGTGGCGGCTTCGACAGCGATCACCCGTTGCGCGGGCACCTTGCTCCAGTTCGAAACAGAGGGCTGGCTGATGCCGATTTTGCGCGCAAGCTCCGCAACGCCGCCAGCGGCGTCAATGGCTCGCTCAAGGCCAGCATCACGCACGTGGACCTCCATCCAAGTCCCGTCTGCTGATTTTGCTTTTGTTACAAAGCGCTAGCAAAGCCTAGTCCCGGTCCAACGGGGGGTCAATCGACGCCATAGTCCGAGGCTATGGCCTTTCGTCGCGGTCCCTAGCGGGGCAGCGCACTGCCGTGCGTGCGGCGCTCAACCGACGGCCGTTCGCTTTCGGTGCTGTCGGCGACCGTTCGTTGCGTTGCAACAGGATCAGGTGCGGATCCCGTGGTCGCGGCTTCTTCGGCCGCGATGCCCGGCAACTCGACCTCGCACAATTCCTGCGAAGAATCCGCGACTTCAACCGAAGGCTCAGGCAGCGCCTCGGCCGGCTTGCTGAGGCCGCCGACGATCCTGTCGATGAGCGCGGTGAGCTCTGCCTCGGAGCAATCCAGCGGGCCAAAACCCGGCATCGCGGTCGGGTCGTTGAAGTCCCAGGCGTTCTCGGCGAGCCCGACAAAATCGCGGATGACGGGATCGGCGCTCCAGGCGCGACGAAGCGCCGCACGCGTCAACTCCTGCGGAATTCCCTTGCGCAGGAATGCCGTGATGTCGGTCGCCGACGTAATCGAGTCGATCGAAGGCAGGCTCGAAAGGTCGAATTCCGTGTCGTCGTCGTTCACGGCAGGCGGCAGCATCGACTGCATGTCGTCGCGCGTGGCCGGGTCCGGCTGCGTGGCGTTGGCCTTTGCCTCCTGCTTGCGACGGGACCAGCGCGCCAGGAACTTGTCCTCACTCATTCGTGTCCGCCTTCATGCTGACGGCGGGCGAGCGCCTCCGGATCGGCCTGCCGGCGCTTGCGCTTGAAGAACTCAGGCTCGACGTGGTGCTCGGCAATGAAGCTTTCAATCTGCTCACGCAGCATCTCCGGCATGGGGACGGCTTCGACCAGATTCGCACCGGCCTCCGTGAACGCCTCCCCTTCCGAAGGATCGGCGGTCGCGGCAGCCACCGAATAGGGCCAGGCGGCTTCCGCCGGCGACAATACGGTCCAGATGGCCGGACTGCCCGAGGCGAGATTGTCGCGATAGCGCGCCGTCTCGGAACCATAGAGATCGACCGTGGCGCTGCCGGCATAAAACAGCGTCGTCCCGTTCTCTTCGCGAAGCACGGTCCAGGGTTTGGTGTCCGGCTCGTCGGGCAGAACGGCAACCGCGCGCCAGACAAAGTCGGTCCACGGCGAATCCGCCTGATGCCGCTCGACCACGACGCCGACGGGAACGCGCACAAGCGGCAGCGCAGCCGGGCTCATGTCGCCATCTCCAGATGTTTGACCGGCAACCCCGTCAACAAATTCTGCGGCTTCATCCGCAGCTTCTGATCGGCGTTCATCGACAGAATGAGATAGACCGGCTCGCCCCGCATCTCGTCTGCGGCCGCGTTCGTGTCCGCAAATGTCAGGCGGAACAATGAGAGCACGCGTCCGGCGCTGCGGTCGTCGAGCTGCTCGCCATGCCAGAGACGGTCGCCGAGCCTGGTCGCATCGGCGTCGAGCCCGACATACCAGGTGAGACGTGCATCACGCAGCTCGCGCAGCGGCTCAATACTGACGTCGATCCCGAGCAGATGGGAGATCCATCGCGCCATCGCCAGCGCCAGCGCCGCCGGCCCGCGGCCGCCCGCGGTGAGGTCGAATGCCATGTCGAAATGGTCGCTTCGGCGCCAGTAGTCGTCAGCATTGTCCTCGCGCAAGACATCCAGCTCGGCATCGGTCACCGCCCCCAGCATCGACATCAGCGAGAGCACCGGGGTCGGATTCTGTCCACCGACGACCTCTTCATCGCCGAGCAGCAGGGCCTGCTCCTGCGGCAGGATGCGCTGCGGGCGGAAGAACAGCTCGGCTGCGCGCAGCACGAACGGATCATCGCAGCCGTCGAGCGCATTGCGCAGGATTACGTGCACAAGCTGATTGACGAACAGCGGCGGCAAGTCGTTCGTCCCGGACCGGACGGTTGCAAGATAGGCCTGCTCCAGCGTCGGATGCCGCACGAGGAGATCGCGGAAGGCAAGCACGAGCCGCCAGTTCTCCCGGGCATCCGCATCGACAATCGCTTCTATATCTTCCGCGCCGACCGGCCTGCGGGGAGAAGCGAGCAGCGCGCGGTGCAGCCGCCGCTCGACCGGACATGCTTCATTCGGCGGAATCAGCTCCGGACGAACGAAATAGGCCTTCAGGAACTCGTCGGTGACGCAAAGCCCGCCGTTCTCGTCGCGATCGAGCAGATGGTGGCCGCACGCGATCCAGAAATCATTCATCGGTGCTGCGGCTCCCCGCGCATATCGGCAAGCTTGAGATCAGCGTCGGGCTCGACATCGTCTTCGACTTCCATGAACGAGAACGCCTTGCTGTGTCCCTGACCCTGACGCAGTTGCAGCCTGCGGAACGACTCCCGGACTTCGCCGTCGCTCACCGAACGGTGAACGGCAATGAGCGAGCTGACCGGATGGTTGCAGAGCGACTGCGCGAAGGCGACCTCCTCTTCCGCCGCCGTCCGCGCGGTCGCCAGATCCGGCGCACCGAAACGATCGATCAGTTGCCTCGCGAGGCGGTCGATCAGTGCGCTGCAATCGTTCTCGGTCGCAGGCACAATCTGCACCAGCGTCGACCAGCCCCAGGATTGCACCCCGAGGAAGCCACTGCGGAACGCGACGCGCGCCTTGCCGGTCAGCTTCGTCGGATCCTGATCGCAGAAGCGGAAGGCACCGGAGACGGCCCATTCGCCCGGCTCGGCCGCCACATCGAAGACGAAGGTGTCGGAGGGATCGAGCGCGATGCTGCGGAGCAGTTTCACAGTCGCGGCCCTCCGAGCTTCGGATCGAACCAGGACGGCGTTCCGAGCGCCTTGACGAGCACGCTGCGCTCGATCCTGTCGGTACCGACGCGGCGCGTGAGGAGATCGCCGCCGTCATCGATCCGCAGCACGGTTCGCCGCTCGCGGGGAACCCGGCTGAGATAATCGCGCGCGAGGCTGCCAAAGCCATCGGTCTGCCAGCTATCGATCGCGCGCATCAGGTGCCGCGCAAAGCTCTCGGTCACCTGCACGGCTCCCGCTTCGCCAAACCCCTCCTCATCCAGCGCGGACGCGAGCGGATGGATGCCCGGTCCCTGATCGGCCATTGCGACCGTCCGGATCATGGCACCGAACACCAGCCAGGCAGGCGGCTCGTCCTCGCGCGCGGACGTCGGCCATCCCATCCGTCCGCCGCCGACCAGCCCACCGTCAATCGCGACGGCGTCGGGCCAGCCGATCGCGACCGTCTTGTGCGGCGGCGCATAGGCGCGCAGAGCGTCGGTGAGCGCAACCATGCCCGCATAAAAGACGCGCCGCGCGGTGCCCAAAGGCTCGCCCGGTTCGAGCACGACGGCGAATTCGGCAAGATCGAACCGCCCGACGCACACCAGCGTGCCGGCACCGCTTTTAGGTGCAATGCGGCAAGCGTGAGCAAAGGCATCTCCGCTCTCACGCAACCGGACGAGCGTAAATGGCGGCGGCAGATGGATCGCTTCCGCCACGGAGACGCGGCTGGTCGGGGTCGACCGCAAGGGCCGTCCTCCACTTTCCTTTTCCTTCCGATAGTGAATATCTATACGAGGTGAAGGAATGGCGCGAGTCCGCAAGACGGCGCCGCACCCGCGGAGAGATCGACCTGGAGCAGCCAGCGAAGACCGTCCTGATCTGCTCGTGTGAAGACACGATGCGCCTTGACGTGGCCGCGATCCAGCGGGGCTGTCCCAACTGCGAGATCAGGAGCCATCGTCATCTTTGCGGCGCGGAGCTCGAAGATTTCCGCGCCGCCGCAAAAGTCGACGGCCCGCTGACCGTCGCCTGCACGCAGCAGGCCGGCCAGTTCACCAATGAGATGGGCGAACGCCCTGGCGCGATCAACTTCGTCAACATCCGCGAGACGGCGGGCTGGTCGCGCGACGGCGCGAATGCGGGCCCGAAGATGGCGGCGCTGCTCGCGGCGGCGGCGATTCCCGCGCCGGACTATCCGCTGGTCACATTGTCGAGCGACGGCATCATCCTGATCTATGGGCGCGACGAGACCGCGATCGAGGCCGGCCGGCTGCTGGCGGACCATCTCGACGTCACGGTCATGCTCAGGAAGCCGGCAGACGTCGTGCCGCCTGCCGCGGCGGTGTTCCCGATCGTGAAGGGCACGATACGCAACGCGCGCGGGCATTTTGGTGGCTTCGAGCTCACGGTCGACGACTACGCGCAGCCGCGCCCGTCCTCACGCGCCCGCTTCGAGTTCGAAGCCCCGCGCAACGGCGCGATCTCGCGCTGCGATCTCGTGCTCGACCTCTCCGGCGAGCCGCCTCTGTTTCCCGCACACGATCTGCGGGACGGCTATCTCCGCGCGGATCCGAGAGATCCCGCGGCCATGCTGCGTGCGGTGCTTGCGGCCCGCGACCTCGTCGGAAGCTTCGACAAGCCGAGATATGTCGACTTCACACCCAGCCTCTGCGCGCATTCGCGCTCGAAGCTGACCGGATGCCATCGCTGCCTCGATTTGTGCCCGACCGGCGCGATCACGCCAGACGGCGACCATGTCGCAGTCAACGCGGAGGTGTGCGCGGGCTGCGGGCAATGCGCGGCCGCCTGCCCCACGGGAGCGGCATCCTACGCGCTGCCCCCCGCCGATACCCAGTTGCAGATCCTCCGCGCCATGTTGCGCGCCTATCGCGAGGCCGGCGGCACGCATCCGGTCCTGCTGCTGCACGACAGCCAGCACGGCACGCCGCTGATCGATGCGCTCGCCCGCCATGGCGACGGATTGCCGGCCAATGTGCTTCCCCTCGCCGTCAACGAGCTGACGCAGATCGGCCTGGAAGCCATCATCGGGGCCTTCGCCTATGGCGCGGCTGCCGTGCGGCTCCTGCTGCGCGCCAAGCCACGACACGACGTGACCGGATCCTTGCAGACGATCCGGATGGCCGAGACCATTCTTTCCGGACTCGGATTTGACGGCCGCCGTGTGAGCACGATCGAAACCGACGATCCCGACACCCTGGCCGAGCAACTGACGGGGATTGGTCCCCTCGCCGGCCTCGATAATCCCGCGACTTTCCTGACGGTCGGCAAGCGCGGCGATCTGCTTCGCTTCGGCTTGAGCGAGCTGCATCGCCTCGCCCCCAAGCCGGTTGACGTGATCGCCTTGCCCGAGGGTGCACCTATCGGTGCGATCACCGTCGATGTCGGCGGTTGCACGCTGTGCCTGTCCTGTGTTTCGGCCTGTCCAACCGGCGCGCTCCGCGCCGATCCCGACCGCCCCGTCCTCAAATTCGTGGAAGATGCCTGCGTGCAATGCGGTTTGTGTCAGAGCACCTGTCCTGAAAAAGTTATCAAGCTCACCCCGCAGATCGACTTCCGGGCAAGACGAGCGCCGGCGCGGGTGATCAAGGAAGAAGAACCGGCCCTGTGTGTTCGCTGTGGCACGCCCTTCGGCGTCAAGAGCACGATCGATCGGATCGCGACCAAACTCGAGGGACGGCATTGGATGTACCCTGCCGGGGACCGCCGGACCGAGACCTTGCGGATGTGCGCCGATTGCCGGGTCATTGTCATGAGCGAACAACAGTTCGATCCGATCCAGGACGTGCCGGAACGCGCGCCACCACGGACGACGGATGACTATCTGCGTCAACGCGAGAACAAGGACTAGCCGCATGCCTCGATTCACGATGGTTCTGTCGACGTGCATTGTCACCACGGTCCTCTCCGGCACGGCCGTCGAGGCAGCCCTTACGAAGGCGCAAAAGGTTGCCCTCAAGCAGGCGGTCGTCGCCTGCAAGG
>NZ_JAQOSR010000168.1:0-18730 GCF_046718885.1 Bradyrhizobium sp. UFLA01-814
GCTACCCCCGTCTATGCTGCCACTGAGCGCAGCGGGGGTACCGCGCCTTAAGGCTCGCCAGCGGCCCTGGCAAGACCTGAGCTAGGGCCGCATCCCACGGGCGAGCGATGCTCGCTCGAATTCACGCAGGAGCTTTTTGCAATCGCCGCTCCCAAGGCAGTGCCGGCACCTTCACGGCGAAAGCGCCGTCCCCGAGCAGCGCTTGGACGAGTAGCATTACGGCCCAGACAAACGGCATTTCCCATCCGCCTTCCACGAACCAAAAGTTCTTGCGGACCATCCAGAAGTGAGTTGCCCCCAGCATCATCGGCAACGTGTATAAGCTGACCCAACGAGTGTAGATGCCAAGCAGCAATAAAATCCCCGATGCGAACTCTGCGCTCAACGTGTACGTGAGCACCCATTCTGGATATCCGGCCTTCGATAGGCCGTTCCACCAAAGGCTGATCGGCTTCAAGATGAATTTGCCGTAGAGCGCTGCCAGGAACAGCCCGGCTATCGTAATTCGCAATATGAAGGCAGCGTAAGGCGCGGTCCTCTGGTCGATCATCGATATGCTCCCACTGAAACGGAAGCGCATGGTCCAATGCCGGCGGGACGGCCGGCGAATAGGAGCGCGACCGCAAATACGAATAAAAGAACGCTGTCATTGGAGGCGTAGCACCCGATACTGTCTATCCGTAAAAGCCCGGACGGCCGCTTGTTCGCGAGCGGGAGTGCGGCGAGCCCACCGTAATCGTCCGGGATAGAAATTCTCCCTGTACCGCAGCATATTCGCAGCGTACATCAAATTCATATTCGCGCTCGCCCGGCGGCCTTAACTGGCTGCCGGGCTTTTGCGCGCCAGCTTTTGGCGGTGCACTCAGTTCTTCTTGAGATCGCTTAACTTCCGCATGTAGTAACCTTGGCTCTGCACCACCTGCCTGATCTCCTCGCTCACCCTGATGACTCGCTTCTTGCTCTTGCGCCATTTTCCTTCCACGCCGATGTCCGGCACCGGAAATCCCTTTTTCACAACGAGCAGATCACGCCTAACGTTTGAATACACCTCGACCATGTCGTCTCCCAAAATCCTTGAAAGTATTGTTTGAGAGCAAAGCGCGGCTCGCAGAAATGCAACCGGCTCTTGAGCGACCGCCTGTGAATATCGAGGAAAATGTGCTGCGCTTTTATCCTGATGACGGGTTTTCTGTTTGGATGTTGTTCGCATGCCGCATCCAACGACCAACGAGTATCTCGATGAGTATGACCGGGAGCTAGACAAGATCGTCGCCGCCTGTGACGGCGATCCACGTAGCGCTCTCAAGGCTCTGTTGCTTGTCAACGAGCAGTTGGAACACATCCTAAACTGCTTGAACGCGGAACTGGTCAAGCACGTATTGCGGCATCGACGGCAGACGCTGCATTAAAATCTCAACGTCACTGTCCTGGCGCAGGGAAAGGCTCAATCAGCAAGAAGGCCGGGCTCGCGAGCAGGACGGCCCACCGGTCACCGACTTCAGCGTGTTGCGCAAGACACACCGCTCTTCGACCCGGACCGGCTTGACCATAAAGCTGCCGACCGATCTAGACGGCCGCGGCATTGATCCGAGACTCAGCACGTATGCGGTCGAGCTACACACCAAGGTGCTGAGCCGCGGCGGCAATAGCTATACCTATTTCGACCACGCGACATCGATCCGGGAGTAGGATGTCTGCTTCACCCCTGACAACGGGGCGAGAGCGGACAGTCCGGGATCGCCGCTTTGGGCCACAAGCGGACCAAGGTCCGGCCACGAAGCTACTTCGGATTGCGCGGGAACGGGATGAACCCGTCCTGGTTCGGCATTCTCACCTTGGGCAGCGACTGCGCGTCGATCACATCGTTCGATCCGACGATGCCGTTGAGATTGAGGATATAGGCGGATACCGCGTAGGCCTCGTCCGCGGTGAGCGATTTCGACTCCTGGAATGGCATTGCGCGACGCGTGTAGTCGAACAGCGTCGTTGCGTAGGGCCAATAACTTCCCACTGTCTTTATCGGTGTCTTGTCTGGCGCCAGTGTGCCCATGCCGCCGACGAGCGCTCCAGCGAGCGCGACACTGGGCTTTATTCCCTTCTCGCCGTGACAGGCCTGACATTTCGCTACATAGATGGCTTCCCCCTCGATTGCGGTACCACGACCAGGCGGCAGACCTGCGCCATCCGGTCCGATGCTGATGTCCCACGATGCGATATCGGCGGGCGCGATCGGTTGTCCGAACTGCGGGACTTGGGCCAGGGCCGCCGGTGCGACCGTCAGCATAGATGCGCAGACTGCAATGGGTTTAAGCGTAAACATTGCTGGCCTCCCCCTTCTCGTCGATGTGCCAGCTTGCGATGGCGTTGTAGTGGTAGACCCCACGCAAGCCGCGCTCCTCGGCGAACTGCGCGCGCGTTGGCTGCACCATGCCCGTGTCGTCGGTGGCGCGGCTCTGCAGCACGGCCGGACCGCCGTTCCATTGCCACGCTGCGCGGAAGCGCACGGGCGCCTTTGGCAGGATCAGGCCCTGCAAGGCCGCCGGCGCCCAGCTTTGTCCGCCATCGGCTGATACTTCGACTTGTCGGATGCTGCCGTTGCCCGACCAAGCGAGCCCGGAAATCTCGTAGAATCCCGGTCCCCTCAGCGCGAGTCCCGGCGACGGACGGGTGATGACGGATTTCACTTCGATCGGGAACACGAACTGCCAGGCCTTTTCATCCTTGAGTAGGATCGTGTATTTCGATGTTTCGTCTTTGGTCATGGCGGGGCCGGCAGTCAGCTTGAGCCGGCGCAGCCACTTCACGTTCATGTTGCCCTCGAAACCAGGCAGCAGCAGCCGCACGGGATAGCCGTTCGAGGGCCGCACTCGCTCGCCGTTCTGATAGAGACAGAGGAGCGCATCATCCATCGCCTTGGTAAGCGGGATGCTGCGGCTCATGGCGGCAGCATCCGCGCCCTCGGCGATCACCCAGCGCGCCTCAGGTTCGATGCCGGCTTCGTCGAGCAACGTGGAGAGCCGCACGCCGGTCCATTCCGAGCAACCCAGCAGGCCGTGAATAGCCGCCACGTTGAGTGGCTGGGCCTGAGGCGCGTTGAGCGCCTGGCTGTTGCCGCCACATTCGATGAAGGCGATGCGCGATTGCATCGGATAGCGCGACAGCGATTCGACCGTAAACACAAGCGGACGCTTGACAAGTCCATGGATCACCAGCCGGTGTCGATCGGGATCGATTTCCGGGACGCCGGAATGGCTACGCTCGAAATGCAGCCCGGATGGCGTGATCATTCCTTCGAGCATGTGCAGCGGCGTGCGTGACGCGCCGACACCGGCCGGGTTGGGGGGCGGCGGAAAGACTTTGACGACCTTGCTCTCGAACGGTGATGGCTGGCCGTAGCCCGCAAATCCCGGACCCGGGACCTTCATCCATGGCTGCACCGCAAGCGGTTCTGCCGATCCGCGGGACAGGCCCGCGCCGGTCGCACCGACAACGAGCGCGCCTTCAAGAAAGATGCGGCGGCTTAGAATTCCGTTGCCCGCCGCCGGATCGCCTGGTTCGGGATGAGTTTTTCTAACCATGAGCAGCACTCCCTTGTTGCGGTCAAATGAACTCGCGTGCCCGCGCGCACGGGCAGTGCGCGGTGAGACCGGCACAAAAGGACTGTCGGTTTTATTGAGAGTGCGATGCCTGCCGACGGCATTCCCAGCTGCCATTCGCCTCGAACGGAGACGTCGGCACGTCCCGTCTCGAAAAGCAGCTCCAAAGAAGACTACAGAATCCAACACCCATCCAAAAGAACTTCATATGGCCAGGATGTCGCACCAACAATCCGGTCAAGACCAATGGCTCCGATTTCCGAGTTGGGTCAAACGTGACCTCACCAGAGTGGCGGCTCTTGGCGCAAAGCGGACCTGAACGTCTGGGGACGGAGTGGTCCGGTGAGCGGTGCGAGCGATCACCGTACAAACCAAACCAGAGTTTTCCTGATCATTGATGGTATCGGAGGCAAAGCCGTGCGAGTGTGGAGGTGGCCCATACTGCAAAGCACGCGCGTCCACTTAGTCGATTGACTCCGATACTTACCGAAGCAGCCATTCCTGCGAGCGGTTTGAATTTTCCTGTGAATTCAAGACCAAGAAGTTAGCGCGGATATACCGTCGGGATTTGACCGCCAGCTTTCAAGCTTTGTACCTGCAAATCAACGCGGTAATGTCGTCCTAAATGATTGAATGGGAGTAGTGGGGCCGGTCGCTATCGCTCAGTTTGGCGTAGTTTTGGTAAGTCTATTCACATTCCTCTCTTGCTCGCGTTGTCGCTCCACTTAAGCCCGATCGAGGTCTGAAACCACCGCGCTTCCGCGAACAGGGTATTGTGGAGTACTAAGGCGCGCAGAACGGTCGGAAGCCACGAGAAGAAGTCCCACATTAAGAAATCGGCAGCAATTGGCGCAAACCGGACATCCTGCCTGATCTGCGTGTCGCAGATGGGCCAGGTGCGGACCTCTGGATGATCCTGCAGAACCGGAGGACCAGGGCGTAGCTTCGCTGCCAAGCACGCGGATCTGTCCTTTGGGACTGCGGATTTTGTGGTAAACTTCAGCAGTACCTCCCCAGGAGGACTGGGCGTGGAGCGGCAGCCTGTCCGACGCAGGCTCGCGGCGATCCTTGCTACAGACGTCGCGGGCTACAGCCGTCTCGTCGGCGCTGACGAGGAGGGCACCCTTGCCCAGTTTAAGGTTCTCCACCGCGAGCTTGTGAACCCCAAGATTGCCGAGCATCGCGGTCGGGTCGTTAAGACCACCGGGGACGGGGTGCTGGCTGAGTTCGCAAGCGTAATTGAAGCCCTCCGCTGTGCTGTTGAGATCCAACGGTGCATGGCTCAGCGAAATGCCGGCGTACCCCAAGACAAGCGCATCGAGTTCCGGATTGGTATTCACCAGGGAGACGTCATCATCGAGAAGGGTGACATCTTTGGCGATGGGGTCAACGTCGCTGCGCGCTTGGAGGGGCTTGCCCAGCCAGGAGGTATCTGTGTGTCCGCCCGTGTGCAGGAGGATGCGCGGGGCAAGTTCGACATTCCGTTGGAGGATACCGGCGAGCAGCAGCTCAAGAACATCGCTCGGCCGGTGCGCGTCTATCGAATACGGCCCTGCGATGCAGCGGCAAGTTCACAGTCCCCGTTACTGCTCTCCGACACGCCGCCGCTGGTTTCGTTTCCGATTGGCGGCCTCCCGTTGCGCCTCCGGCGGGTGCTTGACCTGCGGCGCGTTCGGATAGTTCTGATGATAGCATTGGTCCTCCTCATGACCAGCGGCGGTACAGGTTATTGGTACATCCGTCGAGGCGAGCCGCAGCCGCTGGATCATCGCCTGTCCATCGTCGTGCTGCCATTTACCAATTTAAGCAACGAGCCCGAGCAGGATTATTTTGCGGAAGGCATCACTGACGATCTGAGCGCCGATCTCTCGCGGATCCAGGACAGTTTCGTGATCGCACCAAACACGGCCCGGGCCTACAAGAACGTCGACCCAAAGCGCGTTGGCCGCGAACTCGGCGTTCGCTATGTTCTCGACGGCAGCTTGCGCCGGACGGAGACGATGGTTCGGATCAATGCCCGGCTGATTGATGCCCGGACCGGCGCCGAGGTTTGGTCGGAGCGCGTCGACGGTGATTGGTCCAAGTCGATGCAACTTCAGGATATCATCACCGGACGGCTGGCGCGGCGGCTTGATCTTGAACTGATTAACCAGGAAAGCCGCGACGCGGAGGTTGCGCGACCCAATAGGCCGGACGCTGTCGATCTGACGATGCGAGGGTGGGCCGTGCTGAACCGACCCTATTCGCGCGAGCAGTTGGCGCAGTCTCACGCCCTCTTCGAGCGCGCGCTTCAGATCGATCCCAACTTCCCAAAGGCGCTGGTGGGCCTGGCAAACACTTTGGCAGTGGAGGTTAACTATCGCTGGATTGATGCGCCGGTGGACCAGCTGCAGCGTGCCGAGAACGCCGTAGGCCAGGTCCTGTCAAAGTTTCCCAGTGACGCAATGGCACATTTTGTAAAGGGAGAAATCCAACGGGCCAGAGGTAGGAACGTTGAAGCCGCGGTCGGTGAGTACCAAGAGGCAATCGCGATCAACCCCAGCCTCGCCCCGGCCCATGGCTCACTCCGTGCCGCCAAGATCCGCGTCGGCCGTTCCGCCGAGGCATTTGCTCCGCTTCAAATGGCCATTCAGCTCAGCCCCCGTGATCCGCTGTTGAGCACGTGGTACTTCTACATCGGCCATGCGCACAGCCATCTCGGGCAGTATGACGAGGCGATCGATTGGTGCCGCCGCTCCATCACGTTGAGCCCGTTCTGGATTTGCTACGCAGACCTCGCCGCCGCCAACGCCCTGACGGGACATGAGCGTGAAGCTCACGCTGCTGTCGCCGAGCTTCGTCGGCTCAAGCCGAATTACACCGTCACTGACTGGTTGCAGGATGGGAAGGGGTGGTCCGATAACGTCACGTTCCTGGCCGAATTTCAGCGCATTGCCGAGGGTTTGCGCATGGCGGGTCTGCCGGAGTGAGCTGGCGAGACCGTAGCAAAAGCCGCGTTCGCGTGTCGGATATCAGCTCCGCGATATCGCTTCGGTCGCTCAGGCGCGTCAGTTCGGAAGTCCGGAATGGGTCACAAGCGGCGGTCGGGGACAGCGCCAGCCGTGTCCGGTCCACCTCAAACGGCCGACCTTGCAGCCTCAGGTGTAGTCTTCAGCTCCGGGCCGGCGTTGTAGGCACTCAGGTTGACGAGGAGGTCGGCGGCGACGCGAGTTGGGTCTCGATGTTTGGCTTTTGCTCGCCTCATGTTAGACTTCGCCTGCCCGACCAGGGAGAACAGCCATGACCGCCGAGTTCGACGAAGACCGCTTCAATATGGCTATCCGTAAATTTCTGAAGCATGTCGGAGTTACATCGCAGCGTGAAATTGAGAACCTGGTGCGTAGCGGGGCGGTGAAAGGTGGCAAGCTCAAACTGCGAATGACCCTGTCCGCTGAGGGGACGCCGCTGAAACATGAAGTCGAGGAAACAATCGCACTCTGACGATGTCCCGGCTGCCCGGCATTGCCGCCCTCTTGGTGGAGCATTCAATCCTGTTGATTTCTAGCAACGATTGCTTTGGGTCATTCGCGACCGACCCAACCGATCCTGCCTGCCGTTTGATGTCTGCTTTTTCCCCGAAAGCGACCCACTACTGCGCGGCGACGAAATGACGTGATGAGCCCATGAGCCGACATCGCTCCAATCAAGTAGCGATACTTGTCAGGCTCCCTAGCGGCCGTAGGGGAAGCAGCGGTCGCGATTGAGTGTGAGACCGAAATGCGCTCCCAGCGCAGCGATGGCCGCGCCCTGCTGGGGATAAGGATCGGCATTGGATGCGGCAACGATGATCATCCGGAACCCGTCGCGATCATTGCCACCCGGTGGCAGCATCGCTGTAGTCAGTGCATTGCCCTCCCTGTCGCGCAACGTGAGGAAAAGCGGCATCTCTCGCTGCACATGGGCCTCGAGGCCGATGTCGCGCTCGATCGCATTGGGCCGCTCCGGACGCCAGGACTGGACTGCCTTCTCCCGCTCGCGGCGGAAATATTTCTCGACTGTGTGGCTCATCAGGCGTGACTCGTGCGCCGCTTCACCTTCCGTCTCGATACGGAACCAGGTCTTTCCGTTCGGCGCGTCGCAAACATACTGCATTTCGCCCGTCCTGCGATCGCCGCAATTTTAGGGCGACGGGCCTGTAAAGCCAATATGAGTTTCGCTCCCGTATAACGCTGCACGATCGTATAATCGGGAGTTCGGCTGCAACACCGCGCGACTATTGCCTGAGAGGCGATGGTAGAACTCAGATCTGATGAACCAAACGCAACCGGCACCGCCGTGCCTACGCATCCATCGGACTTCCGCTATACGCCGTTAGCGACCAAAGCCGCGCGGCGCTACAATATGTCGCGAAGGGCCATTCTGCGAATCGGGAGGAGGACCGCTCCTGGCGCAAAGCGGACATATGTTTGGAGCGCTACGTCAGCAACGGCCAACGGCCGACATCGCAGGTGCAGTCCTCTAAGCACCTTCCTGTGTGACGACCTAGCGTTCACGCGCTGGATGAGCCTTCACGAATGATGACGCATCCGTCTCTATATCCACCAGAACCTCCCCGGCGAGAATTTCGGGGTCTCCAAGATCAAGGTCATGCAAGCTTGCTTGAACAAATGCCAGTACTCTATCGTTCGCCGCGATGGCGCTTTCTCGGTCGTCGAATATCATCACAGCGACGCCGACGCCTTCGCCCCCGTCCAATACATAATAAGATCTGAAGCCGTGCGATTCCCTTAGGATCTGACCGATGCCACTTTTCGCGCGGCGAGCAGCATCCGCGACCGAACGAACCTTGGTGTACTTTCGAATGACCATGTACATGAGGCCACCTGCGCGTTTCCGGCCCCTCGCATCAAAGCATATCGGGCCATCACTGGACTAGGGTCTTGTGGCGCAAGCCGGACCTAGTCAGGGATGGATCTCTTATCGGTCAGAGATAAAGCCAAAGGCCCTAAGGAATTGCCGCGGCTGACAGGGCGCGAGGAAGGCGCACTCCTGCGTTGGGCATGCTGCGGTAGAAAGCAATTCTATGTCTGCTCGCGCCGCACTGCGTCGGAGGCGGAGCGAATTGTACCGCAGTTCTAATGCGCCATCAGGACGGGTAAATCCGCGTGTTCCATGATATAACTGGTCGCGCCACCGAATATCATTTGCCGCAGCCTGTTGCGGGTAAAGGCTCCTTTTATCAACAGATCGCAGCCTTGCGCTCTGGCGGCATCAAGAACCGCCTCACCTGTGTCGCGGTCTTTCAGTTCAATGCTCACTAGGTTGGCCGCAATGTCGTTGTACCGCAATTGTCGGACAATGTGGTCGGCAGATGGGCCTGGTACCGCTTGTCCGGCAATCACGGTCAGCACCGTTACTCGTTCTGCCAGACGAAGCAGCGGCATGGCAAAAGCGTTGACCCGAGCCTGCTCGGTACTACCGTTCCAGTGGATCACAATGTTTGTCGCGATGCTTCTCGGCGCGTCTGGTGGCGCCAGTAGAACGGGTCTACCGCTCTCAAACAGTGCGGATTCAATGGCGCGCCGGTGAGGGCCGGCAGCATCAACGTCCGACCGCGGCATTACAATGACGTCGAAAGCACGCCCATAACTTCCAACAAAGTCTTCACCCTCAGGCGCGGTTTCCAGCCAGCCGAAGCATGGTCGGCTCGCGCGCGCAGTGGCTGGAGAAATATCGTGCTTTAGCATGAACGCTTCGAACAAACGGTGCATTTCGGCCAACTCTTCCTGGCTCTTCGCATTGCAAGAATCAAAAGGGATGCCGGTGGCTAATTCTGCGACTAAATATGGAGGGATACCGAACCGGAGCGGAAAGCCTTCGATGTAGGCGCCGGTACGTTGCGCGAGGCGTGTGGCGGCCTCGAGTGTGGATGCCATGGTCGCAATGTTTTGGATCGGGACCAAGATCGTCTTCATTCTCAACCCCCGTGTTTCAGGTGAACATTGACTTACAACGTCTAGTTGCTCTTGAAGCTAACGGCTTGCGACTGAGGCTGATAGAATCCTCCGGTCGCAGTGCAAATCGTTATTAAAATGCCGAGCGATTAGCCCTCCATGTTAGCACTGCCCGGCGGGCTGTTCGACATCGGGCAAAACACGGTCACGTCGCCAGCGAGCAAGCCGGCGAACGCCAGTCCGCGCTTTCGTGGGCTACGATCCACGTAATCCTGCAAGGTGCTGCAATTCTGGGCGCTCTTAACGCGCGTGGAAGGTGAGGCCGGCGCGCTCCTTCAGACGCTTGAGCAAGGCCGGCCCCATGAGCGCGCCCGGCGTCCAGATGCCGCCCTCGCCCTGCACGTCGCGCGCAAGGCAGAGAGCGCTTTCGGTGATCATCTTGCTGGTCGAGCCATAGCCCGGATCGCCGTCACCCGTGACGACCGCCTCGACCCGTCCACCGTCCGGCAGCTCGCCTAGGAAGAGGATGTCGTAGAAGCCCTTCTCGCGCTGTTCCCGAGTTGGGCCCGCGCCGGGGGTGAGACCGCCGGTCCCGAGCAAGGAAACCAGCGTGGCGAACGTCTCCGTCGTCGCCCGAACGATATCCCCCAATCCCGGCGCGACCATCATCTCGTCGTAAACGAAATCCGTGCCGTAGGGATGCCCTAACAGGAAATTCGTGCGGTGCACGTTCTTGGTGTTGACCGGCGCCATGGGGAACGGCACGAGCAAGACGTTCATGCTCGGGTCGTATTCGGGGATGAGGCCCGACGGCTGAGACGGCCCGGTGAACCCCGGCGTCAACGCGAAGGGGTCGGTCAGCAGCCGGATCAGGGCCGGGTCGCGCGCGGCGGCCGCAAGCGTCGCCTGGGCGCTCGCTGCGGTGCCGCCAGACATGCCGCCTTTCGCCTTGCGCAGGCGGGCGTTAACCCGCCGCGCGGGGTGTCCGAATTTCTCGCGCGCCCTATCCTGTAGCGTGAGCACGCCGAGATCGAACGGGACGGAATCAAAGCCGCAGGAGAAGACGATGCGTGCGCCGGTCCGTTTCGCCTCTTCGTGATGGGCGTCGATCATGCGCCGCATCCATGCCGGTTCGCCGCACAGGTCGACATAGCCAGTGCCCGTGGCCGCGCAGACCGCCACAAGCTCGGAGCCGTAGAGCTGATAAGGCCCGACCGTCGTGATAATCACGGCCGCACGCTCGCACATCGAACGCAGGCTGGCCGACTCGCCGGCATTCGCTTTCATCAAAGGCAAATCGTCTGGTGCGCCGATGTCGGCACGGACCTTCTGAAGCTTTTCGGTCGAGCGTCCCGCGATTGCCCAGGACGGAGCATCGTCGCCCCGATAGGACGTCGCCAGATATTCGGCGATGAGACGGCCGGTGTAACCCGTCGCGCCATAGACGATGAGGTCGAAGTCCCGCTTCACGATGCTGGTCCTCCTCGAGACCCGGGAGAGCGCTACCCCTTACTCGGTCGGGTCTTTCGCCGGCTGGATCGCACCAGCTTGCGTGGCGCACCCATTCGATCACCTCGTCGGCGCAGGCCGAGTCGCGCCCAAGTGGTGGGATGCCAGGCCATTTTGCGTTGCCCCGGAGCCCGGCGAGAACACGAGGAGTCGCAACAAATGCCCTTCGAGGGGCAGCCGCTTTCAGCGAACCGTCCCACCGCGTTGACGGAGGATACCACAGTTCCGGTCCTGGGGCGCGCAACGTCCGGTTGGAGTCAATAGGCCGTTTTGACCGCGGGTGAGCCACTTCCGGTTTAGCTGGATAGCGGACAGTTTCCGTGCGGGTTCCAGACGGGCCCGGCGCTGACAGCCGCGCCGCCCCGTCGGCCGTGTCGAGCCCGGAAGACCTTATTCCCCTGCGGAGCGCGGGGCTAAGGTCCCCGTGCGCGCGGCACCGTCCGCGGGGCATCACCAGTGATTGACACGGGGCTCCCGCTCCCGGTTTTCGTCCCTTAGCGTGCGCGGAAGTACATGGGCGATCGCGCGGGGTTGATCCTCGGGGGCGGTCCAATCGCGTACCGCCCAATTTTCGTGTGCTACTTAGTTGGGTAGAAAACGGTAGCAGGAAAAGCAGATCATGACTGACGATCAGGTCAATCTTACCGTTCAGCACCTTTGCGAGCAATTGCACCTGGCGCTCCGATTGAAGGGCAGCGAGGCACACCCAGCAAACGCCAAGGATATTGGGTTCGATCCTGCCTCTATAAGGACTGTATTGCTGAGCGGCTTGCGTTCGGCGGGGGTCACGATCCACCACGAGGCCGCCGGGACCAGCGAAGAGCCGCCGTGGTCCTAGACACAAAACGCGGGATAGACGCCCCGCGCCAATGTCCCAGTTGGGGCATTTTCGACCGACTTAGCCGGTTATCTCACCGGTTGATGTCCGTGCTGCCCCGGAAGCAGAATTGAAGGAGAAGGGGGCGGCGAATGCGACCCCGGCAGCGGCCGCAGGGCCCTCGCGACGCCGCCAGTCAAATCGCACCTGTGCAGCAAATGCACACGGCGGTCTCAGATACGAAACATACTGACAGCGATCGGCTTCATTCGTCCTTCCATTTGATCGAGCAGCCAATAGACGCCTTTTGGTCAGCCGGCGCCAGACCGGTGGTCGCAATCGTGCGCATGGCCTCGACAAGCTCTCGGGGCGCCCCCGCGCGAGGCGGAGTTGTGCGCCCTTCGTCGAGCCGGCCGCGATACTTGAGCTTGCGGTCGGCACTGTAACCGAAGAAGTCCGGCGTACAGACCGCCCCATACGCCCGAGCGACTGTCTGGGTCTCGTCGTGGAGATATGGAAACGGGAAATCATGAGCCTTCGCGAAACGCTTCATGTTCTCAAATGAGTCTTCGGGATAGCTCGCCGCATCGTTCGAGCAAATCGCCGCAAAGCCTATGCTCTCCGACATCAGCACGCGGGCGTCCGAAACCATGCGGTCGATCACCGCCTTAACATAGGGACAATGGTTGCAGATGAAGACGACGACCGTGCCTTTTTTGCCCGCAACGTCGTCCAGTGCGTAAGTCATGCCGTCGGTGGCTGGAAGCCGGAACTCTGCCGCCGGCGTATCAAGAACGAGTTGGGTAGCTGGTGTCGCCATATCGCACCTCCTCGTGCCCCATATACGCTGATGACGGCCTGCTGGGGCACAGTTTTCAAAACTTGCTCGCCAGTCGCGTCGTTTCGGCTATACGTCAGCCGTTTCCGGTCGACCCTTAACAGCCGCCATTTGGATGAGCCCGGGAATTCGTCGGTGTGGGCCACGAATGGACGTTAGCACTTCCAATGCTCCGGCGCGCGGGGCGGCGACCATAATATGCTGCTGTCCAAAGTTTGTTCGTCCGGCGGCTCTGAATGATTGCCTCGAGACTCACCGCCGGCCGCGCTCCTGCGATTTTTTTTCGCCGATCAGACAGGGCACCCGAGGCTCTTTCTCGGCGGCTGGGACGATCAAGCTCTCTGGCGTGAGGCCCGCAACTTCGCGAACAAGCTTGGTCCGGATCGCTTCCTGGAATTTTTCGCGATCTTTGATCGTCATGACGAAGGCGCCCGGCCCTCCGATCACGCAGTCCTCGTAATAGAGATCGAGATTCTCGATATCGGTCGTCGAGAGGGATGGCTCCTTCACCATGATCGGGAGGCCGTTGATAATGATGCCTTTCTCCAGGGCAGCGTCGCGGGCGCCGGTTACGGGGGCTCCGTCGTTGTTCGGCCCATCGCCGGAAATATCGATGACGCGCCGCAACCCGCGATAGGGGTTCTCTTCGAAAAGCTGCACCGCGAAATCAATCGCGCCGGAAATCGAGGTACTCGAACCTCGACGAACCGGCGCTTTCATGATCTCGGCAGCCACGGCATCCGCCGATTCCGGGCCGTCGATCACGCGCCAGGGAATGATGATCTTCTCGTCGCCCGACATCGACCACTCGAAATAGGTCACGGCCACCTTGCTGCCAGGAATGGCCTTCAGCGCGTGAAGGAAGTCTTTCGAGACGATGGCATGCGCGTAGCCCTCGCGCTGTATGGCAAGTTCGCCCATATCCATCGAATAGGAGACGTCGACTGCGATAACGAGCTCGACATTGACGGACTGTACACTGCGGTTGGTGTCGGCGAATCGAGAGTTCGGGGTCGGCGCGGCAATGCCCGCAACGTCACCTCCCACGATCGCCCCCGCAACAAGCACCGCCCCGACCGAGACACACCTGCGCATGGTGGCTCTCCCGTCCTTTCACGAGCATGGTGACACCCAGAACGCACTCCGAAAAGCGGAAACATGCAATTGCCCGGACCCCGCTGGAGATTCTGCGCTGTCTGCGCCCTTCGGATCGCAATCGCTCACGCCAGTACACGATGAACCCCTCGCCGGAGGCACTCGGTCACGCATTTGCCTGCGGCGTCGCTATCACTAATGCGCGCGCCGGGTGCCGTTATTGACCGGTCTCGGGGCCGCACTCGTTCGCGCGTCTGCCTGCGGCACCGCTATCACCTGACACGCGACCGGGTGCGTTTTCTCTGGCCTCCGCGTTGCTCCAGCGTTTGACCGTTCAGCCATTCCGGGACTGATAACAATTCTCTGATGCAGCCACACCAGACCGGTCGCTTCAAGGCCAAGCCCTACGGGCGCTTCGCGGCCTTGACCCGTCCGGTCTGGCGCGGCATGGGGCTTGGCATGGATCTCGGGCACCCGAGAACCAGCACCAAGCGATCGTTGAGGGGCTCGCTGTCTGCGATTTGCTTCGGTCTTTTTTGCTAGTGCATCGGGAGAAAATGCTCTCCGTCGCTCAATATAGCCATGCAGCCCAGCTGGCTGCTCGCTTCTGCAGGCCTGCGACTGCTACGCATGGCTGTTGCGAGTTGCCCCAACGAGCTGTCCTGGGGAAAGAAGCCGAGCAGGTCCGGGCTCCCGACCATGGTCGGCATGGGGGGGGCCCAGAGCTCCAGGCTGGCGGTCTCGGATGAGACAGGAAGGCGGGACGCAGGCGAACCCTCAGTTCAAGGAAGGCAACTCTTGGCCCAAACCGAACGTTATGCCGGTGCCGCATGTCTCGGAAGGGCCAAGCAGGCGACTTGGCGGGGAGGGCGGCCCTTGGCGCAAAGCGGTCATTCTGCCGGATCCGCACGCCTCTGCAGGGCCAAAGGCTGACGTTACGCTCGGCTCTCCGGTGGGGTCACAATAGGTTGGGCAGGACGATGACTGGGATTGCGCTGGCACTCCGGGCGGTGCAGACCGCGGCCATTTCTTGCCGGCAAGCGGGGACCACGATTGTGTACGGCCGTAGGCGGCGCTAGACTCCTCCGACTAAAGATCGACGCTCTTGCTCTGGGAGGTCGATATGGACCTGGCGGACTGGCTGCGACGCCTCGGGTTAGACCAGTACGAAAGCGCATTTCGTGACAATGACGTGGACACGGAGACGCTGCTCAGCCTGACGGCAGAGGATTTGCGTGAGCTCGGCGTCACGTCACTGGGACATCGCAAGAGGCTCCTCTCGGCGATCGCCGCCTTATCCCAGCCGCGTGACGGAGAGGTGGAGGACGATAGCGGGCTGCCGGTGCAGGAAGTCAGTTCCTCGCCGCCGTCGAGGAAAATTGAGCGCGCCGAGCGCCGTCATCTGACAGTGATGTTCGCCGACCTTGTCGGGTCGACTGCCCTCTCGGTGCGTCTGGACCCAGAGGACATGAGAGAGATCCTTGCTGCCTACCACCAGGCGGTTGCAGCGGCGGTGGCGCGCTTCGAGGGATACATCGCCAAGCTTATGGGCGACGGCGTGCTCGTCTATTTCGGCTGGCCGCAGGCACATGAGGACGAGGCCGAACGTGCCGTGCGCGCCGGGCTTGCAATCGTGGAAGCCGTAGGGAGGCTAGACAAACGAGCGGGTGTCGCTCTTTCCACGCGTGTCGGGATCGCAACGGGGCCGGTCGTCGTTGGCGACCTCATCGGGGAAGGGGCTGCCCAGGAGGAGGGAGTTGTCGGGGCCACGCCCAACCTCGCAGCGCGTCTGGAGCAGCTCGCAGAACCCGGTGCTGTGGTGATCTCCGAAAGCACACGGCGCCTCCTTGGCAGCTGGTTCACACTCACCGATCTGGGCCCCCAGCAGATCCGGGGGATCGAAGCCCCGCTACCGGCGTTCCGCGTTCTGGGCGAAGCGGCAGCCGAGGGTCGGTTCGAGGCCTTGCGACGCGCCGATGTTGGCCCGCTGATCGGACGCGAACACGAACTCGCTCTCCTCCTCGACCGCTGGGAGATGGCCAAAAGCGGCGAGGGGCAGGTCGTGCTGCTATCCGGCGAGGCCGGCATCGGCAAGTCCCGGATTGTCCTTGCACTCCGCGAGCGTGTCCGAAACGAACCTCGGTTCCGGATCGGGTATTACTGTTCGCCCCATCATGCGAACAGCGCGCTCTGGCCTGTAGTCACCCAGCTCCAGCGGGCGGCCGGGTATCTCCGTGAGGATGCACCCTCGTTGAAGCTCGAAAAGCTGGAGCGGCTTCTCGGCACGGCCGGCGAGTTCGGGGAGGACGCGGCGCTGTTGCTCGCCGAGCTGATGGGGCTGCCGCTCAATGGACCCTACGCGGCGCCAGGAGGGACGCCGCAAGAGAAGAAGGCGCGGCTCTTTGGCATACTCTTGGCACAGATGGAGGGGCTTTCGCGACAGCGGCCGATGCTGGTCGTCCTCGAGGACGCGCATTGGCTCGATCCGACGTCGGCGGAGCTGTTTGAGCGAATGGTGGACAGGATCCGGGTTCTGCCAATCCTTCTCGTCACAACCTTGCGGCCTGACGTGCCGACGCCCTGGACGAATTTTCCGCACGTCACATTGCTCAGCCTCAACCGCCTCGGGCGGCCAGCATCGCGAACGCTCATCCAGATGGCGGCGGGTGAACGGTCGCTTCCGCCAATCGTGATCGAAGCCATTCTCTCGCGTACGGAGGGTGTGCCTCTGTTCGTCGAGGAATTGACGAAAGCGGTCATCGAATCGGCGATCTGGAAGACAACGGCTGGCGACAGCGATCTCGAGCTCGCCGGACCACCTCCGCCGCCGGCCATTCCGGCGACGCTGCAGGATTCGCTCATGGCGCGTCTCGACCGCCTGGCTCCGGCACGCGAGGTAGCACAGATCGCCGCCTGCATCGGTCGGGAGTTCGATGAGGACGTCGTCAGGGCGGTCGCCGGATATCCCGAGGCGCAGCTGGCGGCGGCGCTTGGTCAGCTCTGCCAGGCGGGACTCATCCAACGACGTGGGACGCCGCCCCATCATGCGTACAGCTTCAAGCACGCGCTCGTCTGCGACGCGGCCTACGCCACCTTGCTCAAATCGTCCCGTCAGCAGCTGCATGCGCGCGTCGCACAAGCGATCGAGCTGTTGCGGCCGGAGATCGCGGTGGGCCAGCCCGAGATCGTCGCCCATCATTTTATCGAAGGCGGCCTGCCCGACCAGGGGGCAATTTATCTGATGGCTGCCGGTCGGCTGGCAAAGGCGCGGCATGCTGTCAAAGAAGCTGTATCCCAACTTGAAACGTGCCTGCAGCTCACGACACGTCCTCGAGGCGATGCAGCGCCGCCCGCCCGGCGCATCGAGCGCGAGTGCCTCCTGATGCTCGGTGACTTGGCCGGCGTCGACGACGACCTTGATGGAGCGAACGCCTGCTACGAGCGCGCCATGGCGCTCGGCGAGACCGACGCTGACCGCGACCGCGCGCGCAATTGCATTCATCGTGCCAGGTACGCGGTGCGGGACGGTGCACGGCTCGTCTTCTACGAGCACGGCAGCGGCGAGCCGACCGTCGTTTTCATAAATCCGATCGTATACGGGCTTGCGACCTTTGAGCCGATTCTCGAGCAGCTTTGCCAGGAATTCCGTGTCATCACGGTCGACTGCCGGGGGGCCGGACGATCCGACCCTCTCGTGCGCCCTTACTCAACCCTCCAACACATGGAGGACCTCCGCGCGATTATCCAGGCGGCGGCCGCCGCCCCAATCATCGGTGTCGGCATCTCGCGCGGCTCAAACCTGCTCATCCAGCTTACTCATAGGCACCCGGAACTCGTCGGAAAGATCGTGACGGTGGGCACGCCGATGATTGGAACGCTGCCGAACGGGCGCCCGGTTTTTAACCCGGATTACACAGCGCTTCGTCAGGACGCCTACGCGCGGGGCGCCGCTGAGGAACTAGTTCGCTTGCAAACACGGTATGTCTACAGCGAGCCAGATACCGACGAGCTGCGGCGGATGGCCTCCGAGCGCATGTGCAGGTTGCCGATTGAGACGATCCTTAGCTTCTACGATCCGGACCCAGGCATGGACATCGCGCCGCTGCTCGAATCGATCGCCGTCCCAACCCTCGTTACCCACGGCCGCGAAGACCGGCTCGTCACATGCGAGGCCAGCGTATTCATCGCGTCTCGCATTGTCGGCGCGCAGCTCTATCTCTTCGACGGCAGGGGACACAACCCGATGTTCTCGGCTACCGACGAGTTTTGCGATGTGCTTCGCGATTTCATTCGGACAGGATGCGCGGAAAGAACGTTTCGAGGGTCGGCGGCGGCGTGAACCAGGGTCTCAAACAACTGCCTGGCCGCGCAGAGCATGACGGCGCCCGAATACCCGAACGTCACTGACGCGCAGCGAATGTCTCAATTGGGATTTGGCGGGGAGGGCAGCTGTTGGCGCAGAGCGGTCATTCTGCCGGACCCGCACGTCTTTGAACGGCTAACAAGCGGCATGGGTTGAAGCCCTTGCGCCCAAGTGTCACTGGCCCATGTGAGGAGGGGCGAGCAATCGCTCATTGCGACTGCCAGCCCAGCACTAGAAGCCAAGGAGGATCGCATGAAATTCCGTCCGCTTCACGACCGCGTCGTGGTCAAGCGCATCGAGGCCGGACAGAAGACCGCAGGCGGCATCATCATTCCCGACACTGCCAAGGAAAAGCCCTCCCAGGGCGAAGTCATCGCCGTCGGCCCGGGTGGCCGCGACGAGAGCGGCAAGCTGATTCCGATTGATATCCAGGTCGGCGACCGCGTGCTGTTCGGCAAGTGGTCGGGCACTGAAGTCAAGATCGACGGCCAGGAGCTGTTGATCATGAAGGAGAGCGACATCATGGGCGTTGTTACCGACGTCGCCGGCTCCAAGAAGGCGGCCTGACGCCGACCGCCG
>NZ_JAQOSR010000169.1:0-18608 GCF_046718885.1 Bradyrhizobium sp. UFLA01-814
ACTCAGATATGGGCCGAAAAGCGCGGACAGAGGCTGAAATGCATCACCATCATACTATTAATGCTTGAAGATAATGCTTGAAGACGCCGGCATGAACATCCTTGACTGGACATTTTGTCGCGCTAATTTATTAGTTACGTGAATAAAATAAGGCGTGAAAAGCGCCGGGCGTGAAATCCCCTCACCGGGGGTGTCGACAGGGAGGTGCATATGAAGGTCTCAACGAGAGAATTGATCGTGCCGCTCTTGGCGGGCGCTGCCGCGCTCGCGATGGCGACGGGGGTAGCACAGGCACAGCAGAAAAAGACCATCGCGCTGGTGACCAATGTCGCAGCCGACTTCTGGACCATCGCGGGCCGTGGGCTTGAGAAGGCACAGAAGGAGCACCCGGACTACAATATCGAATTGATCGTCACCAATGAAGGGACGGCGGCCGGCCAGCGGCGCGAACTGGACGATCTGCTGGTGCGCGGCGTCGCTGGTATCTCGATCTCGGTCGACGATGCACCGCATGCAACCGAAGAGCTCAACAAGGTTGCGGCCAAGACCGTGCTGATCACCACGGACAGCGACGCGCCGCAGAGCAATCGCCTCGCCTATATCGGCACCGACAACGTCGCGGCAGGGCGGCAGGCCGGCGAGGAGATCAAGAAGGCGCTGCCGAACGGCGGCAAGATCGCGCTGTTCGTCGGAACGATGGACGCCGACAACGCCCGCGAGCGGGTGCAGGGCATCAAGGAAGCGATCGCCGGCACCAAGGTCGAGCTGGTCGACGTGTTCACCGACCAGGTGGACTTCGCCAAGGCCAAGGCGAACATGGAGAACGTGCTCGTCAAATATCCCGACATCGCGCTGCTGTCCGGCCTGTGGAGCTACGAGACGCCGCTGATCTATGACGCGGTGAAGGCCGCGGGCAAGGCCGGTAAGGTGAAGATCGTCGGCTTCGACGAGGATCAGCGGACGCTGCGCGGGATTTCCGACGGCACGATCGAATCCACGGTCGTGCAGCAGCCCTACGAGTTCGGCTATCTCTCCGCCACCAACATCATCAAGACGCTGAACGGCGACAAGTCCTGGATTCCGAAGGACAGCAAGCTGATCGTGCCGACCAAGGTGATCAGCAAAACCAACGTCGCGGAGTTCGCCGCACATCTGAAGGAACTGCTCAAGAAGTAACTTCAGTCGGCTTCAACGCCCGGCCGCCACAGGCCGCCGGGCGTTGTGCAGGAGGACATGCCGAATGGCGGAAACGCTGCTGGAGCTCAGCGGAATCAGCAAGACCTACCCCGGCGTCAGGGCGCTCGACGACGTCAATTTGCGCGTCAATCGCGGCGAGGTGCTGGGCCTGATCGGCGAGAACGGCGCCGGCAAATCGACGCTGATGCGCGTGCTCGCCGGCGTGATCGCGCCGAGCGCCGGCGTGATCCGCATCGGCAGCACCGAGCACCCCCGGATGACCGTGACCGAGGCGACGCGATGCGGCATCGCCTTCGTGCACCAGGAGCTGAACCTGTTCGACAATCTCGATGTCGCCGCCAACGTCTTCATCGGGCGCGAGAAGCTGGCCGGCGGCCCGCTGAAGCTGGTGGACAATGCGCAGATGCATGCCCGCGTGATGCCACTGCTGGAACGACTGGGCGCCGATTTCACGCCGGGCACGCTGGTCGAGAATTTGTCGATCGCGGAGCGCCAGATGGTGGAGATCGCCAAGGCGCTCTCGATCGACGCCCGCGTCATCATCATGGACGAACCGACCTCCAGCCTGACGATTTCGGAGACGGAGCGGCTGCTCGAGGTGATCGCCGACCTGAAGACGCACGGCATCTCGGTGATCTACATCTCTCACCGGCTCGGCGAGATCATGAGCTGCGCCGATCGCGTCGTGGTCTTGCGCGACGGACGCACCGTCGGGGAATTGGCGCGCGACGAGCTCAGCCACGCCGCCATGATCCGGCTGATGATCGGCCGCGACCTGAAGGCGCTGTATACGCCGCCGGCATGCGCGCCACAGCCCGGCGGCTGCGATATCGCCGGCGTCGTGACCACGGCCTTTCCCGACCGGCAGATCGATCTGTCGGTGCGGCGCGGCGAGATCCTCGGCCTCGCCGGGCTCGTCGGCGCCGGCCGCACCTCCCTTGCTCGTGCGGTGTTCGGCGTTGATCCGCTGCTCGGTGGCGAGATCAGGATCGACAACGCCCCGGTCGGCGTCGCCTCGCCGCGTGATGCGATCAGGCAAGGAATCTACCTGGTGCCGGAGGATCGCAAGAAATCCGGCCTGGTGCTGGAACTGCCGATCAGGGAGAACGTGACGCTCGCGAGCCTGCTGGATCATGCGCGGATGTGGCTGGTCAACGGCGCGGCCGAGCGCAGAATCGCCAAAGACCAGGCCAGGCGGCTGTCCATCAAGGCGCCGAGCATCGACATCGAGGCCGTGACGCTGTCCGGCGGCAACCAGCAAAAGGTGGTGCTGGGCAAGTGGCTCTCCATGCAGCCGCGCGTGATGTTCTTCGACGAGCCGACCCGCGGCATCGATGTCGGCGCCAAGAGCGAGATCTACGCGCTGATGCGCAGCCTCGCCGACCAGGGCGTCGCGATCGTGATGATCTCCTCGGACATGGAGGAAGTGATCGGCGTCTCCGACCGGGTGGCGGTGATGCATGAAGGCAGTGTCAGCGGCGTGCTCGAGCGCGACCAGTTCAGCGAATACAACGTGTTGAGGCTGGCGGTCGGCCACGCGCTCGAAACCATGGAGACCGCTGCGCCATGATGAAGAAGGAACTCGGCTTGTTCTTGCTGCTGGCGGTGATCTCCGCCATCACGGGCGCGATCAATCCGGCCTTCCTGTCGTTCGTGAACCTGCTGAACATGGCCAATCTGATCGGACTGTTCGGTGTGTTTGCGCTGGGTGAAGGCCTCGTCATCATCACCGGAGGAATCGATCTTTCGCTCGGCTCGATGTTCGCGCTGCTTGGCGTCATCTTTATCGACCTGCTGACGACGTATCAGGTGCCCTGGCCTTTGGCGCTGCTGCTGGTCCTGATGGGCGGGCTTGCGCTGGGCGGCATCCAGGGCTTCCTGATCACGCGTCTGAAAATGCAGCCCTTCATCGTGACGCTCTGCGGGTTGCTGATCTATCGCGGCGCCGCGCGCTACTACACCAGCGATTCGACGCGCGGCTTCGGCTACGGTGACGAGGCGAGCACGCTGAGCAATATCGCCTCCGGCAATATTGCGGGCATCCCGAACACCTTCATCTTCCTGATCATGCTTGCACTGATCCTCGGCGTGCTGTTGCACCGCTCGGTCTACGGGCGCTGGCTTTATGCCGTGGGCAAGAACGAGGAAGCGGCGCGCTTCTCCGGCATCAACACCAACCTCGTGATCGCCACCGCCTATGTCATCAGCGGCGGGCTCGCCGGCGTCTCGACCGTGATGTTCGTCTTCTACACCAACTCGGTCTCTCCGAGTTCGTTCGGCAACTTCTACGAACTCTATGCGATTGCGGCGGCCGTCCTCGGTGGCTGCAGCCTGCGCGGCGGCGAGGGCTCCATTCTCGGTATCGTGCTGGGGACCGCGTTGCTGCAGGTGCTGCAGAACCTCGTGAACATCCTGGGCATTCCCAATTCGCTGAACTTCGCGGTGATGGGAACCGTGATCCTGATCGGCGTGCTGGCGGATCAGCAATTGCAGGCCCGTCGACGGCGCAAGGCCGCGCTGGCTGGCCTCGCCCGCACGGCGCCAAGATCGAAGGAAGGTACAATTCTGCAAGGCACAGCTCCGCATGGCGCGACTGCGTTGCCGACGACGGGCGATCAGGCATGACAACTTGAAAAAGGAAGCACCCGGACCAGGAATATGGTCGCGGTGATTTGAGTAGAGGAACGAGGGGAGGAGTTCGATGCGCAAGATCGATCAAGCTCGCGGCGCTCGTATCCAAACTGGCGTGGGCTGGCCCAGCTGAGCCGCAGGCAGACCCTCGCCGCCGTCTTGAAGAGCTTTGGCGTGCGCGCGGATTCTATCTCTGGTTGATTTATCAATTTTTTGCAACAACCACGTTCCACGCTGAAGGGCTTTGGGCGGGAACGTGGCACAAAAATGGACAAAGCCGGGGACGCTGGGAGTGCAGAAAATGTCACTTAGGTCTGTAAACACCGCGCGGGCGTGTGGCGTGGGGATCGCGTTGTTATCTCTGTTCAGCGGCGGCGCGCATGCGGCCGATCTCATCACGAAGGCGCCGCCGGTGCCTTACACGGAGACCGATGATTTCTGGACAAGGCCATATCTGTTCGGCGATCTCGGCAGGACGCAGCTAAAGGAGCGAGGGATCTCGCTGGCCCTGACGCTGGGCGACGAAGCCGTAGGCAACTTGTCGGGCGGCAACAGGAACACCGCGACCCAAGCCGGACAGCTGTTCTTTCAAGCCAAGTTCGACATGGCGAAGCTTGCCGGCATCCAGGGCGGCACGGTCGGCCTCACGCTGGTCGACCGCTTCGGCCGCAACCTGAATGACGAGGCGGGAATTCCGGCTCTGCAACTGACCAACGAAGTGTTCGGCCGCGGCAGCATTCTCCGCCTGACAGAACTCTATTATTCGCAAAAGCTGTTCGATGACCGCCTTGAACTCAAGGGCGGCCGTCTTCCGGTCGGCTCCGACTTCTTCTTTGGTCTCTGCGAGTTCATCAACCTGACCTTCTGCGGCGGCCAGCCCGGCAACATCCAGGGCGGCTACATCTATAACTGGCCGGTGAGCCAATGGGCCGGTGTGGTGCACTACAACTTCGCCAAGGAATGGCAGCTCTCGGTCGGCGTCTACGACGCCAACCCGAACTACCTGACAACGTCGGACTCCGCGACTTACTTCTTGCCCGGTGTCCCCGGCTCGAGCCCGGCCTCGGGCGTGCTGGTGCCGGTCGAGGTCGTCTGGGCGCCGAGCGGTCCGTTGAACGGGACCTGGAGATTTGGCGGCTGGTATGACAGCGCATCGACAA
Source organism: Bradyrhizobium sp. UFLA01-814 (assembly GCF_046718885.1). NCBI lineage: Bacteria > Pseudomonadati > Pseudomonadota > Alphaproteobacteria > Hyphomicrobiales > Nitrobacteraceae > Bradyrhizobium > Bradyrhizobium sp. UFLA01-814. The sequence continues at coordinate 4,989 of NZ_JAQOSR010000169.1, forward strand.
TTGATGGCGGCCTGCCGGGGATCATTGCGATCTCGCCGGGCACCGGCGGTGTCTCGGACCAGAATCTCGGAGATTCGCGCGGCCGTTATGGCGTCTATGAATCGATCCTGCAGCGGCTGACGGTTGAAGGTCCCAAGGCGCAGGGCTGGTACACCTTCCTCAATACGACCGTCGCCGACCACCGCACGTCGTACCAGGATTATCAGATCGCCTTCGGCTTCAGACACACCGGAACGTTCGCCTCGCGCCCCGAGGACGAAGTCGGCTTTGCGGTCGGCACGACCCATGTCAATACGGCTGCGCTCACGCCCAACGCCGGAGGAAACGAAGTTCCGATCGAAGCCTGGTACGGGTGGCAGGCGACAGGTTGGATGAACCTGAAGTTCGACGCCCAGTACGTGATGCATCCTGGCGGGCGCGGGTACAATGCCGCCGGCGTGAAGACCGACAACGCCTGGATTCTCGGTCTGCGCACGCTGGTGCACTTCTGAGCGGAGGTGGCCAGCATGCCTGAGCGAAGCCAGCCATGGTAGCCCCTCAAGACGCCGGGCTAGCAATCCTGGAGTTGAAGGGCATCGGCAAGGAGTTCGGCGCCATTCGCGCGTTGCATGACGTCGACCTCCGCGTGTCGCCCGGCGAGGTGGTCGGCCTGATGGGCGACAACGGCGCCGGCAAGTCGACTCTCGTCAAGATCATTGCCGGCGACTTTCCGCCAAGTCACGGCGAGATCCGCTTTGACGGCAAGGCGGTTCATTTCGCCCTGTCCGATCGATGCCCGGTCTCGACGTTGTGACGAAGGACAACGTCGCGGCGATGCCGAAATAGGCGCGCAGGCAGCCCGAGCGGAACGGCATGGATCCGGACCTGTGCTCGCGGTCGACCGACATCGGTATTCCGCCGAGCGGATCCCGGCGGCCATCTTCAATGGCGCCGCCATCGCATTTGACGAGCGCTAGGGAACAATGTGCGTCCCGGTCTCGCCGGTCAGCGCGGCCATGGCGCAATTGAGATGGCTGATGATCGCGCGCTTTCCACCACCCTCGAGAAAGCGGATGGCGGCATCGACCTTGGGGCCCATGCTTCCCGGCGGAAAATGGCCCTCGCGATGATAGGCCTTGATCTGCGCCAGGCTGACCTGATCCAGCTCCCTCTTGTCGGGCTTGCCGAAATTGATCGCGACGCGGGGCACCGCAGTCAGGATCAGCAGTTCCTCGATGCCAAGCACGTTGGCGATATGGGCCGAGGTCAGGTCCTTGTCGATCACTGCCGGCACGCCGGTGCGCACGCCCCGTTCGTCGCGGATCACGGGCATACCGCCGCCGCCGCCTGCGATGACGATGGTGCCGCGTTTGACCAATGCGTCGACCAGCGAAATATCGCAGACATGTTTCGGTTTCGGAGACGGCACGACATGGCGCCAGCCACGTCCGGAGTCCTCGCGCATTTTCCAGTTCAACTCGGCGCTGATGCGCTGGGCTTCCTGCTCGGTGAAAAACGGTCCGACGAACTTGGTCGGATTGGCGAAGGCGGGATCGTTGGCGTCGACCTCGACCTGGGTCAGCAAGCTGGCGACGTGCCGGCCGTTGCCATGCGCGCGCAAGACGTTCTCGATCGCCTGCATCAGAAGATAGCCGATGCCGCCTTGGCTGTGCGCGACGCAGATGTCCATCGACATCGGCGGAATCCGGCTCATCGTCAGCATCTGGCGCATCATGATCTTGCCCACCACCGGTCCGTTGCCGTGGGTGATCACCAGCTCGTTGTCGAGTTCGGCCAGCGGCAGCAGCGCCTCGGCCGTTTGCTGGGCGACGGCCTTCTGCTCATCCGAGGTGCCGCTGATGTCTTCGGGGTGGACGGCATTGCCGCCGATCGCGATCACGAGACGGCGCGGGACCTCATTGAGTGTTCGCATAGCGCGGCATCCTGACGTCGTTAGCGGAAAGAGCGAGAGCGAGGTCGCAGGCCTGGGCATTCGACGGCGCCACCACGATGCCGGCGTCTTCGAGCAGCCTGATCTGCGCCGAACGCACCTGGCGATCGAGTTCGGTCCCCGTCACCGACGCAACCAGGACCGGCGCGTCATCCGCGCGGCCCGCCACGACAGCCGCAAGATGCGCTGCCGGATTGTCATGTGCGCCGTAGCCGATCACGAGATCGAGCAGGATGACGGCGACCGCGGGATCGACCAGCGCCGCCCGCAAGGCATCGTCGCGCACCGAAGGATCGATCATCGGATGCGGCCGGCCCTGGGTATATTCGTCGGCCCCGAGGTCGACGATGCGGTCCCTCCCCTGCGCCTCCGGGTCGCCGAAATGCGGGACGCCGGGAATGGCGGCATTCGATGCCACCTTGCGACCGCCCGCGGCAAGGATCACCTGCGCCTCGGCACAGAGCGTGCCGCCGGCGAACAGCCCCTCGATGCGCTGCGCTGCCTTGCGTCGCTGCGGCAAACGCGCAGCCACGGCGGCAGCGTCGAACTTGCCGCCAATGCTCCGGCCGTTGCCGAGGGTTTTCTCGGCCGCTTCCCTCAACGTACCGGCAAAGCGTGCATTTGACGGCAGATCCGCCGAGGCGGCGCCGATGAAGCACACCGTATAGGGCTTCGAGCTGTTTCCGATCCGGCCGAGCACAGCCCTGGCGACGTCCGGGTGCGGCGGCTTGGAGATGAGCACGACGCGATCGGTCTCGGGATCGGCATCAAGGGCGTCGATCGCCATCAATGTCGTGATGCCGCCGATCTCCTTCTTCAAATCCCGTCCGCCGACGCCGATGGCGTGGGAAATGCCTTCTCCCGCCTCGGACAGCAGGCACGACACCTCCTGCGTCCCGGTCCCGGATGCGCCGATGATCCCAATCCTGCCGCGCTCAAGCCGGTTGGCGAAGGCGAGCGGCGCGCCGCCGATGACCGCCGTGCCGCAGTCCGGTCCCATCATCAAGAGGCCCGCTTCGCGCGCCTGTTGCTTCAGCGACAATTCATCCGCAATCGAGACATTGTCGCTGAACATCAGGACATGAAGCCCGCGGTTCAGCGCCTTGCGCGCCTCCGCCGCGGCGAACTCGCCGGGAACGGAGATCAGGGCGAGGTTGGCGGCGGGTGCCGCCTTGACGGCCGCGGCAATGCTGCGCGGCCGCCACGCCGCTTCGCCGCTGCTGCTCGTCTTGGGGCGGTCGAGCGCCTTTTGCGCTTCGGCAAGCGCAGCGCGTGCCGCCGCTTCGCTCTCGGCCTTGATCGCGAGGATCAGATCATTGCCCTGCGCGATCGCCTCGCCATCGAGCAATCCGGCGTTGCGCAAGATCGCCTGGTTGGACGGCGTGCCCATCATCAGCGCGGCTTCGACGACGCCCGCCGCCGACGCGACCTCGCGCGACAACCGCATCAACGCCACCGAGTCGAGATAGAAGCCCTTGCGAATTTCGTTCAGGACATACGCGCTCATGACACCCCCAGATCTTCCGCAATGGCGAGGACCGCCTGCCGGAAGCAAGCCATCGGCGCCCGCACCACGCCGGCGCCGACCTGGCCGATGCCGGGCTCGCGATGCGCGATGCCGGTGTTGATGACCGGTGCGAGGCCGGTCTCCACCACCAGGCGAACGTCGATGCCGGTCGGCACGCCGGCAAAATCGAGCGCGGGGATCGTCCATTCCGGATTCTGCCCGACAGTGATTTCGCTCATTGCCCGCGTGAAATTGCCGGCCGACGACGGCGCCCCGGCGCCGATGAAGCCGGCAACCGCCGGAGCTGCCGCCATCGCGAAGCCACCAAGCCCGACCGTCTCGACGATCGCGGAGTCGCCCATGTCGGGATTGGCATCCTTGCGCGAATAGCCCGGGAAATAGAGCCCTTCCGGCATCTCCACCGGCGCCGTGAACCAGCGATCGCCCAATCCGCTGACGCGGACCCCGAAATCGGTTCCGTTGCGGCACATCGCGGTTACCACCGTCGAACCGCGAATGCCGTTGGCGGGATCGGTCAGCGCCTTGCCCATCGCCATCGCGATGTTGAGAAAGAACTGATCGTTCTGCGCGATAAAGCCAATGCAGCTTGCGAGAACCTCGTTGTCGTTCGAGGTGCGCGCCAGCGCCGACCCGATCTCGCGCAGGAACACGCTGGAGCAGGCCAGGTTGCGCTGGTGCATTTCATCGCCCATCGAGAGCCCGCGCGCGATGATCGCCTTCAGGTCGATCCCGCCATGCGCGCGGATTGCCCTGGCCAGCACCGGCCCGAATACGTCACGCAGCCAGCCGAGGCGCGCCAGCACGCTATCGTCATTGCCGCCGAAGCGCATGACCTTGCCGAGGCCCTCGTTGATGGCGCAGTAGGCGCGGTTGCCGTATTTGGTGTTTTCGACGACGAACACCGGCATGGAGACCGTGGTCATGCCGGTCATCGGACCGACCGCGCCGAAATGATGGTTGGGGTGGAAGGCGACGCCGCCGCCGGCCGCGACTTCGAAGGCGGCTTCAAGATCCGGAGCCCAGCCCTCGAACACGATCGCGCCGGCTACCGCGCCACGCATCGGACCGCACATTCGGTCCCACGTGATCGGCGGCCCGGCATGAAGGATCATGAGCTCCTTCAACCCTTCCAGCACATCGCGCGCCGGAACGATATCGATCAGCCTGGGCTCACCCTCGAGGATGCGTGCCAGCGCCTGCTTGTTGGCGTCTTCGATCAGCTTCATGGCCGTTCTCTCACGTACCGAGCTTGGCGAGCAGTGCCGCCATTTTGGGATCGCCGTCGGCAGGCGGCGTCCAATCGACCTGCACGACCTCGATATCGCAATCCCGCAAGTCCTTCACAAAGCCTGCCAGCCCGACGTTCACCACGCTCGGCTTGCTCATCAACAGACGCCCGCTCGGCGTCCCTTCCTGCTTGGTCACCACTCGCGGCCTCCCGAGATCCGATGCATCAATCTTAGTAAGAAAGTTTTTACTTTGTCAAACACGCGCAACCTTTCGTCCGAATTGCCGTTGCGTCGCATGATCGTTTAGGCTCCTGCGATTGATCGCGTCGGCGCGCCGTTGCCGGCGAGGCCGGCATGATGCAGCGCGCTGTCGTTGAGCAGCCGGCACTCGATCGCGCGCAACACCATCAGCGCACCTGCAAACGCATCCAGTCCAGAGCTTTGCCCGATCCGCGACAGCGCCGCGACCGCGGACTTGATACGATCCACCCGTCCGCCAATCGTCGCATCGATGGCCTCATGGAGCGCCGCCGCCGCGAAGCCGAGCACGGCACTGTGCAGATGGGCAGCACTGATCTCATTGGTCCGACCGAGATGCGCGCGACAGGTCTTCCACAGCGCATCGCGCGTCGCGAGACGGCCGAGGCCGGCGAGCGCGACCAGCGCGCCGCCGATCAAGTCGTCGCCAGATGGCGTGAGCCCGGGACCAAGGCCGATCAATTCGACGATCCCCGGGTAGTCACGCGGTACACATCGCTCTCCGCGAAGCCCGGCCTCGATCAATCGCCTAAGCGCGGCGAGCCCCGGCGCCGCAGCAGCGAGCACGCGAGACGGCCTTGCAGGCGGTTGCACGCCACCCGACGCGGCGAGCCCCTGCTCGACCGGCAAGCGACGCCAGACCTGATCGACCATCGCAAGCCCTGCCCGCAAACTGTCGAGCGTCCATTCCGGCGCCGGCGGCGGCGCCCATACGGAAGCCGTCTCGAAACCGGCAAACCGCATACCGTCGACGAGCAGCATCGTGTCGACGATCGCAACCTCTTGTCCGGGAATGAGCAGCCGTGGTTCGATCCCGGTGCACAGAAGATGCAGCGGGCCGGAGCCGAGGTCTGTGACACCGATGCAGATCCAGCGATCGTCGAGCACCGCATAAAGGCTGCGCTCGAACACCGCCGCAATGCGGCCGCGCCGTCCGCTGCGCAGCGCGCGGCGCGCCAGCACGCCGACCTCGATCACGGCACCGCCGTCGTATCGTTCAGACACGGGCGCGCCGGGCAGGTCACGAACCGTATTGCCTGGCCGCATCACACCGATCTCCCGCTGCGCAACCATGGCGTCAGGACGCGAGCACTGCGGTTCGCGGCATACTACTCCCGTGGGCCTCTCCGCCGAGATAGGCGGCTTCAAGCGAGGGATCTTCCGCGATGATTTCGGCGGCGCCGCTCTTCAAGATGGCGCCGGTCTCGAGCAGATAGGCCCTGTCGGCAAGCGCAAGGGCTTGCCCGGCCATCTGGTCGACCACGATCAAGGTCATCCCCTCGACGCGAAGCTGCTCGAACGACGCGAACAACTCGTCGACGACAAGGGGCGCCAGTCCAAGCGACGGCTCGTCAAGCATGAAGACCTTGGGCGCGGTCAGGAGCCCACGCGCGACTGCGAGCATCTGCTGCTCGCCGCCCGACAAAAGGCCCGCGCGATGATTGATGCGCTCCTTCAGGCGCGGAAAGCGGGCAAACATCGCGTCGATCTCCGCGTCGAGATCGAGGCCCTTGCGTGCGAAAGCGCCGAGCTGCAAGTTCTGCCGCACCGTCAGTTCGGGAAACACCTGCCGTCCTTCGGGCGCCAGCACGATGCCTGCCCTGGCGCGGATATGCGCAGGCATCTTGTCGACGCGGGCGCCGGACAGCCGGATCTCGCCGACCGACCGCGGTGGTTCGAGACCGGCAATCGAGCGCATCAGGGTGGTTTTGCCCGCTCCATTGGCGCCGAGTACGGCGATGGCCTCGCCGGGGGCTACGGCAAGGTCGATCCCACCGAGCGCCCGCGACAGGCCATAGAAGGCATCGAGCGTGCGGACTTCGAGCGCCGTGCCTTGTTTCGCCGGGCGTGGCGCGCGGCGCCGCTCACCCGACGGCGCGTCGCCGAGATAGGCCTTGCGGACCAGCGGATCGTTGCGGATCGCCGCCGCATCGCCGATCGCGATGCGCTTGCCGCCATCGAGAACGACGATGAGGTCACTCAGCGACATGATCATCGGCATGTCGTGCTCCACGATGATGACGGCGATCCCGGTCTCCGCGATGCGACGGAGCAGAACCGTCAGCCGCTGCTTGTCGCCCTTCGAAAGACCCGCGGCCGGCTCGTCGAGCAGCAGGATCTTCGGGCGTAAAGCGAGCGCCCTCGCGATCTCGACCAGTCGCTTCTCGCCATGGGGCAGCGAGTCCGCGCGTCTGCTCAAATCGCCGTCGACACCGGCAAAGCGCAACAGCGACCGCGCAAGGCGCTCCTGCGCGTCATTGTGCAGCGCCGACACGATGTTGCCGAGCTTGCCCGCCGTCGCCGCCAGCAGGACGTTCTCGATGATCGAGAGCGAGCCGAATAGCTGCGTCGTCTGGAACGTTCGCGCCACTCCGACACGCGCAAGCCGGTGCGACGGCAAACCGGTGACGTCGCGGTCGCCAAGCTTCACGGTGCCGGATTTCGGACGGTAGAAGCCGCAAAGCAGATTCAGCGCGCTGGTCTTCCCCGCACCATTGGGGCCGATGACGCTGGTCACCGTGCCGGGTTCGGCGGTAAACGAGACGTCCTGCACGGCGCGGACACCGCCGAACGAGATCGAGAGATTTGTGACGTCAAGACGCGACGCGCTGCTGGTCCCGATGCCGAGGTCGGCGACCGGCTGGACGCCCATTGCGCCCGTATCGGCCTTCGATCCCGTCGGCAGGAACCTTGCCGCAAATTGCTCGATCAGCCCCATGATGCCAGAGGGCGCGAGCCGCAGCACGGCGAAAAGCAGCACGCCGAAGGCAAGCAGACGATACTCCGCGAGTTCGGACAGCATTTCCGGCAGCAGCACGACGAGCGCCGCCCCGATCACCGGCCCCAGCGCCGAGCCGGCGCCGCCGACCATGACGCCGAACAGCAGCAGGATCGATTGCAGAAAGGGGAACGAACTCGGACTGATATAGCCCTGGAGGGGCGCAAACAGCGCTCCCGCCAACGCCATCGCTGCGGCCGAGATGATGAACGCCACGGTGCGGACCCGCACGAGATCAATGCCGATCGAGCGCGTCGCAACCTCGGTGTCGCGGGCGGCACGCATGGCGTAGCCCCAGCCGCTCCGCTTCAAGCGCTCGAACAGGATGAGGCCGGCGAACACCAGCACGATGCCGGCGATCGCCAAATGCCGCTCCGACAGCGGAAAGCCGAACACTTCCGGCGGCGCGGTCAGGATCAGGCCGTTGCCGCCGCCCGTGAGGTCGCGCCACTCGATCGTGCCGTGTTCGACGATGAAGCCGAAGGCGATCGTCACCATCGCGAGATATGGACCTCGCACGCGCAAGGCCGGCATGGCGAGCAGACCACCGACGACGCTGACAAGGGCAATCGCGGCAGCCGTCGCCGCCAGGTAGGGCCACCCCGCCTTCTCCATCAGGAGCACGGTCGTATAGGCCCCGATCGCCATGAAGCCGATGTGGCCCAGCGAGATCTGCCCCGCCAAACCGAGCAGCACGTTGAGGCCGATACAGGCGATCGCCGTCAGCGAGATGGTCGCGACCAGGAACACGCCGTAGCTGTCGGCAACGGCGGCATAGAGGATAGCGGCCGCGAGTGCCGCGACGGCGGCGAGAATAGAGACGCGAGAGGTCATACCTTTTTCACTCCGGCTCGGCCGAGCAGCCCGTGGGGGAGGACGACAAGGATCGCGATCACCGAGGCGAATGTGATGATCTGGGTGTAGACCGATCCCAGGTAATTGGTCGCGAACACCTCGATCAGGCCGAGACAGAGCCCGGCCAGCATCACGCCCCAGGCGCTGCCGAGGCCGCCGATGATCGCCGCCGCGAAGGCCTTGATGCCGAACAGCGTGCCCATTTCGGAGGACACGTTGAACAGGGGCGCGATCAGCAGCGCCGCAACCCCGGCCAGCATCGCCGAGACCGCGTAGCTTGCCGCGATGGCGCCGCTGACGTTGATGCCCATCAGCCGGGCGGCGTTCGGGTTCTGGACCACCGCGAGCATGGCGACGCCGTGGCGCGTTCGGCGACTGAGCAGATGAAGTGCCAGCGCCAGCAGCAATCCGACCACGGGAATCAGGAGCTGCAACGGATAGACCCCCGCGCCCTCGACGATCTGGATCGGCTTGGCCGCCAGGACGGACGGAAAGCTGCGCGGCTCCTTGCCGAAGACGAACATCATCACGTTGTCGACGATGATGCCGACCGCAACGGTCGCCATCAGCCAGTTGTCGGAGCCGCGCTGCACGAACGGCCGGACGGCAAAGCGCTCAATCAGCAGGCCATAGACCGCGCAGACGAGCAGAACGGCGGGAATGCCGGCCGCGGCCGGCCATCCCCACAGCACGAGGAAGAAGTATCCGGCAACGGCTCCCAGGGTCATCGAGCTGCCCTGGGAGAAATTGACCGTGCCGGAGACGGCGTAGGTGACGTGGAAGCCAAGCGCAAGCAGCCCGTACATGCTCCCGAGCGCCAGTCCTGTTATCACCGCGGGAAGAAATGACATCGATGACTACCCTGCTTGTTTGTCGGACGATCTCGCGCGGTCAGTTCCGCGCGAACGGCATGATGTGGTTGTCCTCGAAACGCGCCCAGATGTAGTCCCCCGCCGTCAGCGCATCGTGCTTGTCCTGCGCGAACGGCTTCTCATAGGTCTTGATCAAGCCGTCCACGCGGTCGATGGCGTAGAAACCGTCACGGACGGCGGTCGGTTCGGTGCCGCCGGCCTTTTCGATTGCTCGCGCAATGACCAGGATGGAATCGTAGGCGTTGGCGACGCCAACTGCCGGCGTCACGTCCGCGGGACCCTTGATGTCTGAATACTTCGCCTGCAAGGCCGACATCACCCGCTTGCCGACCGGCGACAGGTTCCCGAAGAAGCTGTAGGTCTGGACGAAAATCACGTTCTCCGCGCTCGGCCCGGCGAGCTCGGTGAAGCGGCCGCCGGCCGGCCCCCAATGCGAAACGATCGGTGGCGCCCAGCCCATGCGGTCGAGCGATTTCACCACCTGGGAGGACGGTCCGACATTGCCGACCAGGTAGAGCGTATCGGCGCCTGCCTGCTTCAGCCGCGACAGCTGGGAAACGACATCGACGTCGTTGCCTTCGAACTTCTCGACGCCGGCAGGCTCAATTCCTGCGGCCTTCAACGCCGCCTTCAGGCCATGCTCGTTCGACTCGCCCCAGGGATTGTTGACCAGGATGAGCCCGGGCTTTTTCGCATTGTAGGTCTTGCGCGAGAACTGGACGATCGCCTTGTCGACCTCATCGTCCATGGCCGAGACGCGGAACACGTAGTTGGACGGCGCGCCGTTCCGCGTGATGTTGGTCCCGGCGGCCCACGGCACGACGAACGGCACCTTGACGTTGTTGACGAACGGCACGATGGCAAGCTCGACCGGTGTGTCGAGGCCGCCGACCAGGACCGCGACCTTCTCGCGCTGAATCAGCTCGCGCGCGGCGATCAGCCCTTTGGCCGGATTGCTCTCGTCGTCGCGGCGGACGAGCTCGAGCGGACGTCCAAGCACGCCGCCCTTCGCGTTGATTTCCTCGATGGCAATTGTCGCTCCGCGGGTCAGCGCCTCGCCGGCGCGCGCCGACTGCCCCGACAGGGCGGTCACCAGGCCGATCTTGATCGGTTCGGCCGCGCGCGTGCCAGACGTGAACGGCAACGCGGCCAGCAGGATCGTCGCTGCGGCGTGCCAAACCGGCCAACGACGCGCAGGTCCGGACGAAACTATGCTCCTGAAGTTCATCTTCGGTGTTCCTCCGCTGATGGCGGCCTCGGCATCGAAGCCGCCAGTTCCTCCGCTGCCGCTTATGCGCGGACTTGACGGAAGTAAAAACTTTCTTCAAAAATATTCCGATGTCAAGCGAGCGATCAGCCGCGCGGAGAAAATTCCGATGGACCCAAGGAATGTCGAGGCCCGCGACGTGTTGATCTCGATCGCGGAAGATGGCGACCGCCTGTCGCGCGGGGAAGCGGTATTGCGCTCGGATTCTGTCGGACCGGCCCTCGCGGCTCACGGACGCTATCGCTACAGCGCGATCGGGCAACGCTCGGATTTCAATTGGCCGCAAGGGCGGCGGCTTGCCGTCTATGTCGGCCTCAACCTCGAGCATTTCGCATTCGGCGACGGGCTCGGTGCCGAGCTCTGCCCCGGCGGTCCGCATCCGGACGTCCTCAACTACGCCTGGCGCGACTATGGCAACCGTGTCGGCGTGTGGCGCCTGATCGAGCTGTTCGACGAGCTGGAGCTGCCGCTGTCGGTGCTCGCCAACAGCAGCATGTATCACTACTGCCCCGAAGTCATGGAGGCATTTCGCTCCCGCGGCGACGAAATTGTCGGTCACGGCCGCACCAATTCCGAGCGCCAGGGTGTGCTTACGCCCGACGAGGAGCGTCAATTGATCGCGGAGGCGACCGATGTCATCGCGCGTGCCGAAGGGCGGCCGCCGCGCGGCTGGCTGGGGCCCTGGATTTCGCAATCACAGGTCACACCCGATCTGCTGGCCGAAGCAGGCTACGAGTACCTGCTCGACTGGTGCATGGACGATCAGCCGGTGTGGTTCTCGACGCGGAACGGCGGCCGCATCCTTTCAGTGCCCTATCCGCAGGAGTTGAACGATATCCCCTCGATCGTCGGTCGCAAGGACTCCGGTGAGCAGTTCGCCACCATGATCACCGACACGTTCGAGGAGATGCTGGCACAATCGAAAAGGCAGTCGCTCGTCATGGGAATTGCGCTGCACCCCTATCTGGTCGGCCAGCCGCACCGCCTGCGTCCGCTGCGCCGCGCCCTGCAGACAATCCTGGCGCGGCGTGACGAGATCTGGATCACCACCGCTGGAGGCATAGCCGCGTTCTCGCGCGCACTGCCCGACGGCATCGTCCCAACATGATGAAAACAAATCGGGACCCGATCGCCTCGCCGTTGCAACGAACCGGAGACGACCAGTGAGCACTGCCGACACGCTGTTTCGAAACGCCCGACTGGTCGATGGGCGCACCGTCGATATCGCCGTGCGCGATGGCCGCATCACCTCGATCGCGTCGCACTCGCAATCGCCGGTCGCGGCCGGCGAAACCCTTGATCTGGCCGGACGCCTGGTGTTGCCGGGGCTGGTCGATGGTCATATCCACCTCGACAAGGGCTTCGTCGGCGACGATTGGAAGTCCCACCGCCCCTGCACCGCCGGTTTCAGCGTGCGCGAGCGCGTCAAGTTCGAAAAGGAGGCGCTTGCCGGCGCCAGGCCGATTGCGGTGCGGGCGGCGGCGCTGATCGACCTCTGCGCCGCGCACGGCACGACCCAGATGCGCAGCCACGTCGATATCGACCTTCAGGTCGGGTTGCGCAATCTCGAGCAGGTCATGGCGGCGCGCGACGCGCACCGCGACAAGGTGTCGGTCCAGATCGTCGCCTTTCCGCAAAGCGGCATCGCGACGTCGCCGGGCGTGGCCGGACTGCTCGACGAGGCGGTTCGCGCCGGCGCGGACCTGGTCGGCGGCCTTGATCCGGCGGGTTACGATGCCGACATCGACGGGCATCTCGACGTCATCTTCGGCATTGCCGACCGCCGCGGGGTCGGCATCGACATTCACCTGCATGACGGCGGCTTGCTCGGTATCTTCGAGATCGAGAACATTGCACGCCGGACGAAGGCCCTCGGGCTCGGCGGCAAGGTCACGATCAGCCATGCCTATGCGCTCGGCGAGGTGCCGCGTGACGTCGTTCAGCGCACCGCGCAGCTGCTCGCCGAGGCCGGGGTCGCGATTTTGACCAACGCGCCCGGAGCGCATGCGTTTCCGCCGGTGCTGCTGCTGCGCGATGCCGGCGTCAATGTGTTCGCCGGCAATGACAACATCCGCGATTCCTGGTGGCCCTATGGCGACGGCGACCTCCTGGAGCGCGCCATGATCGTCGGCTACCGCTCCGGCTTCAACACGGATGCCGACCTGGCGGCCGCCTTCAACATGGTAACCACCAACGCCGCGCAGGCCCTCGGCCTCCCGGACTATGGGGTGGCCGAGGGTGCGGCGGCGGACTTCGTCGTGCTCGACGCGCAGCACGTGCAAGAGGCCGTGGTGGCCCGGCCCAGGCCGCGCGACGTCTACAAGAATGGCCGACTTGTCGCGCATGGCGGCACGATCGTGACGGCGGCGTGCTGATGTGGATGTGGAGACCGGAACATCGGGAAGGTTACCCCTTGACGAGCCACCGCAATAGCGATCTCAATCCCGCGAGCCTGCGCGGCAGGGCCCCGCATCCCGTTGAACATGATGGGCGGGGACATATTGTCCGCGCAGGGCTCGTACAACCTGAGAAAAGCTTGTCCCGTGACTGAAACGACAGCATCGACCACCCCGGCCCGCAGCGCCACGCGCGGCAGACGGGCACGCGATTCCGCGTTGACGAAGGAAGCGATCCTGCACGCGGCGACGTTCGAGTTCTGCCGCAACGGCATTGGCGGGGCTCGGGTTGAAGCCATCGCGAAGCGCGCCAAAGCCAACATGCGGTTGCTGTACGCCTATTTCGGCGACAAGAACGGCCTTTATCTCGCCGTGCTCGAACACGTCTACACCGAGATCCGCGCGGCCGAACAGCAACTCAAGCTCGACGACCTCGATCCGGTCGCGGCCATGCGCGAGCTGATCAACTTCACGTTCACCTTTTTCGGGGCGCACCAGAACTATAT
>NZ_JAQOSR010000016.1:0-74031 GCF_046718885.1 Bradyrhizobium sp. UFLA01-814
ATCCTAAGTCTCGTGGGCTCGGAGATGTGTATAAGAGACAGGGGCGGGACAGGTGGGCGGAGCGGCCTGTTCCGAATATGCGGTCGGTGGCCGTCCGGACGTGCAGTTCAACGTGATGCCGCTCTCCGTCGACAAGCCCGGCGAACCCCTCCACAGCTATTCCGGCTTCACGGCTTCGGTCTGGCAATGCCACGGCCGGTCGCGCGGACAGCTCGCGATCCGCTCGGCCGATCCGTTCGAGCAGCCGCTGATCGCGCCCAACTATTTCGCCGAGGAGATCGACCGCAAGACCATCGTTGCCGGCCTGAAGATCCTGCGCGAGATCTATCGGCAAAAGGCCTTCCGCCCGTTCTGGGATGCCGAAATGGTGCCGGGCGAGACCGCAAGCAATGATGCCGGGCTGTGGGATTTCGCGCGCAATACCGGCGGCACGGTGTTTCACTGCGTCGGGACCTGCCGCATGGGCAGCGACGAGCGGGCAGTACTCGATCCGCAGCTGCGGGTGCGCGGCGTCGAGCAGCTGCGCGTGATCGACGCCTCGGTGATGCCGCGGATCACCTCGGCCAACACCAATGCGACCAGCCTGATGATCGGCGAACGCGGTGCAGCCCTTGTCATGCCGTGATTGGGCCGCTTGATTTCTGGAGGGCGAGATGGAATTGAGTTCCGACAGTCACGTCCCCAAATACGCGCAGATTGCCGATATCTTTCGCCAGCGGATTGCGCGCGGTGTCTGGAGTCAAGGTTTTCGCCTGCCGGCCAACGAGGAGCTGGCGGCCGAGTTCGGCGTCTCGCGCGTCACCATCAGGCAGGCCGTCGAACTGCTCGCCCGCGACGGTGTCATCGAGGCGCAGCAGGGCCGCGGCACCTTCGTCACCGGGACCGTACGACAGGACCGCTGGCTCAAGGTCGAGACCACCCTGTCCGATCTCGCGGACATGTACCGCGACACCTCACCGGAGATCATCAACATCTCGGAAAGCCGGAGCGATGCGCCGTTGCTTCCCGAAGACGGCAAGCCGGCCGAGAAATATGTCTTCATGCGCCGTCTGCACTCGCGGCAGAAGCAACCTTACTGCGTCATTTCCATCTACCTCGATGAGAAGATCTTTCGCAGGTCTCCAAAGCGCTTTCGCAACGAGACGGTGATCCCGATCCTCAACGATCTCAGGGATCCGGCGATTGCCAGCGCCCGCCAGACATTGACCATCGGAACCGCAGACATCGAGGCGGCGCGGCTGCTGCGCGTACCTTTGAACTCGCCGGTCGCCGAAGTCCGCCGTGTCTTTACGACCAGCGATCGCACCGTGATCTATCTCGGTGAAGTCACCTATCGCGGCGATTTTGTGCGGATCGATATGGATCTAAGGCCATAGCGCGCGAGGATCACCGCGAAAACAGCTCCTGGTTCCGGCGTTCGAGCTCTTCCCCATAGGTACGCAGCACATGGGATTCGCTTAAGGTGCCGATCGTGACGCGATGGTCGGCACGGTCAATGACCGCGAGGACGTCGGCTTCGCTCCGTTCAAAGGCCTTCAGGATCTCGCGAACCGACGTGGTCGGAAGCAGGTATTCATCCTGCTGCTGGGCCAGCGACCCGAGCGGTTCGTCGTCCCGATTGGTGACGGAATGCAGTGTCGCCGCCGCAACGATGCCGGCATAGCTGCCGTTCGGATCGCGCAGCATGACCTGTCGGACCTGCGCCGGAGAAAACAGCTTCTGCGCCTCGCCGATCGGCATTGTCGTCAGTGCATTCTCGAAGTCGGCGCGCATCAGGGAAGCCGCGCTCATCTGACGGACCCAGCCGATGTCCTGCGGACCGCGGATCACCTCGCCGCGCAGGTGGAAGCGCCATGTCGCAAAGCTGTAGCCGAACAACTCGCGGACGATGAGCGCGCAGACCGATGATGCGACCACGGCCCCGACGGTCACGGAGAAATCGCCGGTGATCTCGAGCGCGAGACAAACCATGCTGAACGGTGCGCCCAGCACACCGGTTCCGAGTGCGGCGAGAGCCGCGATGGCGGCGGTGCCGGGCTGAAGCGCGAGCGTGGGGAGGGGGCCGGTCAGCACGACGCTGTAGAGCTGGCCGATCAGCGCGCCGAGCAGCAGCGAGGCGAAGAACAGGCCGCCGCGAAAGCCGGAGCCGAGCGAGACGGCCGACGCCAGGATCTTGAGCACGATGGTCGTCGTGAGCAGGAGCCAGGTCGGATTGCTGACCAGCAGGATCTGCATTGCGCCATGGCCTGCGCCGAGCACGGTCGGCGTCAGCAGGGCGAGGCCGCCGAGCAGCAGGCCGCCGAGGATCGGACGCATGAAGCCGCTGAAGAGCGTGACGCGCTGAAAGCAACGCTCGGAGAATGCGACCGCGAGCATGACGAGGATGCTGACGAATGCGCAAATGACGCCGATCAGCACGGTCTGTCCGATCATCTCGACGGACACGGGCGATGGGAAACCGGGCACCATCAGAAAGGACTGGTGCGTCAACTCCCGCGCCACCAGCCAGGCCGTGACTGCGCTGGCGATGACGGGCACGAGAGCGGCCGAAGTGTAGGCTCCCAGCACGACCTCGAAGGCATAGAAGGCGCCGGCCAGCGGAGCCGAAAACGCTGCGCTGATCGCCCCCGCCGCGCCGCAGGCCACCAATAGCCGCATGTCGTTGCGGCGGGCGGCGAGGCGCTGGCCGACATGGGAGCCAAACATCGAGCAGATCTGCGTGTATCCCGCTTCCAGTCCGACCGATCCACCGAACCCGTTGGACAGCAGCGTCTGGATCGAGATCAGCAGGCTGCCGCGGAAGGACACCCGGCCGCCATAGAGCGCGTTGGCTTCGATGGCGTCAGCGAGCTGTTGTCCCTTCACGCGCCGCGCGAAGTACAGCCCGATCAGCGCCAGGACCAGGCCGCCAACTGCCGGGATCAGCAGTGTGCGCTGCCAGGAAATGACGCCGGTGGCGCTGAGATGTGCGTCGAGGGGAATGTCGAACAGCAGTGCGTGCGAGGCCTGGCTGAGGCCCGAGATCGCGGCAACGAGGACGCCGCTCAGCAACCCGACGACAATGCCGACCAGCACGAGGCCAGTCTCGCGATTGCGCACGAAATTTCGCAAGAACTGCGGCAACAGACGGGTGCCGGGAGCAGGGGCCGGCTTCGCGGCATTTGTCGCCAGCGTCATCCTATGCTTGGCTCCGCAGCGGCCCGGTGCGCGCGACAGGAAAGCCGATCTTGCTCGACGAGCCGACCGACCCGTTCAGGTTTCGTGCTGCGAAGTGGTGGCGGCTGCCGCAGGACTCGTCGCTGAGGAAGGATTCACCGCGCGTCGAGCGGTTCGGTGCGGGCTCGCGATTCAAGGGGACTCCCGGCGGTGCGAGGCGGTCCTCGCACCATTCCCAGACATTTCCGGCGACATTATGCAGGCCGTATTCGTTGGTTTCCTGGCTCATCCGGCAAGAAATCCGCCATCCACCGCGACGACGGTGCCGGTCGCATATTGTGATGCCGGCATGCAGAGGAACGCGACGGCTCCCGCGATGTCCTCCGGCTGACCCCAGCGCTTGAAAGCGGTGCGGTCGGCGATGCGCTGATAGTGCACGCGATCGGTGCGGCCGGCTGCATTGATCGCCGTTTCGATATAGCCGGGTGCAACCGCATTGACCCGGATGCCTTGCTCGGCCCATGCCAAGGCGAGCGCCTTGGTCAGCATCACGACACCGCCCTTGCTGGCGCAATAAGCCGGGATTCGCGGCAGCGCCAATGTCGCATTCATCGAGGCAAGATTGACGATCGAGCCCTTGCTCTCGGCGAGAAGCGGACGGAGCGCCATGCAGGTTCGAAAGGTGCCCGTGAGATTGACGTCGAGCACCTTCATGAAGGTCTCGATCTCGTATTCCTTGTCGCGGGCGAGAATTCCCGCGCAATTGACCAGCGCATCGACGCGCTTGTGCTGGCGGGCGAAAGAGGCGACAGCGTCGTCGTTCGTGACGTCGAGCGTTGCGAGTGTGAGTCCGGGGCGCGATTTCAGCAAAGTGCGCGCCAGATCGGTCTCGTTGGCCGCCGTTGCGGTCACGGTCGCGCCGAGGTCGCAAAACTGATTGCTGATTGCGGCGCCAATGTCGCCGGCGCCGCCGATCACCACGGCATGGAAGTCGGGCGCAAGAGAAAAATTTGAGCGCATTGGAGGGGTCTCACTTCAGGATTTGAGAGGGGGGAGCCGTCGATTCACGGACCACCAGGGAGAAGTCGATCTCGCGATGCATGATGGTCTGCTCGCCGGCGAGGCTGCGCACCAGATATTCCCCGGCGCGCTGCCAGGTCTCTCCGGTCGGTACGTGGATCGTGGTCAGGCTCGGCCGCAAATGGCGGCTCCAGTCGAGATCGTCGAAACCGACCACCGACAGGTCGCGCGGCACCGAAAATCCATCGCGCTCCGCCTCGAGCAACACGCCGTAGGCGATGACATCGTTGCCACAGACGACGGCGGTCGGACGGTCCTTCAGGTTGAGGAGATAGCGGGCCGCTTCGCGCGCGTCGTCCAGCGTGTAGGGCACCTCGACATGCCATTGCGGCGGAAGCTCCAGGCCGTTCTCGGTGAGCGCGCGGCGAAAGCCGGCGACGCGAGCGCTGGCGCGGTCGTTGTTGCGCTGGAGCGCCGAGACGATCCCGATGCGGCGGTGGCCAAGTTCGATGACGTGCGCGGCGGCGCGATGGGCGGCCGCTTCGTTGTTCGTCCCGACGCAAGGGTGGGGTCGATCGGGCTGGTAGATGCCGACATTGATGAAGGGAACCGCGTTGTCCGCAAGCAACTTGCGCAGTCCGTCGTGATGGCAATCACCGCGCAGCACAAGTCCATCGACGCCGCGGCTGATCAGATTGCGCGCTTGCTGCAATTCGACATCGAGATCGTAGCCGCTCGTGGTGAGAAACAGCATGTATCCGACCGAGGAGAGATACTGCTGCAGCGAGGCGATGCCGCGCGCGAACATCGTGTTGTCGATTGTCGGAACGATCGCGCCAAGCGTGCGCGAGCGCCGTGACGACAGAATGCGCGCCGGCGCATGCGGAATGTAGCCAAGCGCATCGATGGCCTGTTCGATGCGCGCCCGCAAGGAAGGGCTTACCGCATCGGGATTGTTGAGTGCGCGCGACACCGAGGCCGTTGAGACGCCGGCACGGGCTGCCACGGCGCGGATGCCCTGTTTCACGGATTTGGCGTTGGTCAATCGCATCAATGTAACGTTACATTCGATGAGGCAAACCGCGCGGTAGCGGTAATCTCGTAAATTTGCCGCAGAATATCCGGTTTGTCCATTGCTTGACACAACCGATGTGAGGTCTAAATTGTAACCGTTTTCAAGTCGCGTTCAAATGGCCCGCCAGCTTAAGGCGGCCAGCCGGGAGGAGAGTTCGATGAAGGCCAGGATGCTCGCGACGCACGTCGCGTTGCCCGTTCTCGCGATTGTCGCCGTCAGAGCGCAGGCTCATGCGGCCGATTTCGACTGGATGAAGTTCAAGGGCAGGACCGTCACCTTTCTCGCCAATAACAATCCGGTCGCGCAGGCGCTGCTGACCTACAAGGCCGATTTCGAGAAGCTGACCGGCATGACCCTGAAGGTCGACGGCTATCAGGAACAGCAGATGCGCCAGCGTCTGGTCACCGTCATGAATGCGAACAGCGACGAGGTTGACGTGTTCATGACGCTGCCTTCGCGCGAGGGCGAGCAGTTCGCCGCGGCCGGCTGGTACGGCGATCTCACTGCGATGGCCAAGAACGAGGTGGCCAGGGAATACGACCCGGCCGGCTTGAGCCAGGCCCTGCTCAAGGCTGCGACCTTCGGCGGCAAACTGACCAGCATGCCGATGAACATCGAAGGTCCGATCTTCTATTACCGCACCGACATCTTCAAGAAGTGCGGCCTTGAGGCGCCAAAGACCATCAAGGATGTCGAGGCGGCCGCCGAGAAGATCAAGACCTGCGACAGCGCCGTCACGCCGTTTGTCTCGCGTGGCCTCAAGCCCGCGGTCGCCTACACCTTCAGCAACATGCTGCACAACATCGGCGGCAGCTACATCGCAGGCGGCAAGTCGAACCTCTGCTCGGCCAAGGGCAAGGAAGCGCTCGACACCTATAGCCGGCTGCTGCGCGACTTCGGTCCGCCGGGTGTGGTCAACTACAGCTTCCAGCAGATTTCGGCGCTCTACCGCAGCGGCCGCGCCGCGATGGCATTCGAATCCTCGAATGAGTTGCGCACGGTGATGGAGGGCGGCGCGCGGCTCAAAGACACCGGCCTGTTGCCATTCCCGGCAGGCGAGGCCGGCCAGGTGCCGACCACGATCGGCTGGGGCATGGCGGTGTCCTCGCACAGCAAACAGCCGGACGCGGCGTGGTACTTCGTGCAGTGGGCGACCAGCCCCGAGGTGCAGAAGAAAATGGCACTCCAGGGCATTGCCCCGCCGCGGCCGTCGGTTGCCAAGGATCCCGAGTATCGCAAGTGGATCGACGAGGAGCCGGTGCGCAAGGAATGGCAGGCTGCGCTCGACGTGCTGGCTACGAAGGGCTCCTCCGAGGTCGGCTATCCCATCATCGCCAACCCGGAATCGCGCGAGTTCATCGGCCAGGCCGTGCAGGACCTGATCTTGAAGCAGAAGCCGATCGACCAAGCCTGTGCTGATGCCGACAAGGCGCTCGATGCGCTGATCGCCCAGAAGTAACCGCTTGATGCTGGCAGGCTTGTGCGTGCCGGCGCCTCACTCTCAAGGAAACGGATGCATGTCGGACGCGGCTGCGACACTCACGCAGGACCGGCAAAAGCTGGAAATGTCGGCGCTATCGGCGCCGGCCGTGATCTTCACGGTCGCGATGATCGCGTTTCCGGTCGTCTATACGATCTGGCTCGGCTTCCAGACATTCTCCTCGACCGGCAAGCAGTCCTTCGCGGGTCTCGCCAACTACTCAAAGCTGATCTCCGACTACGAGTTTTGGCACGGGCTCTGGGTCACCATAGCGCTCTATGTGCTGTCGCTGGTGCTCCAGCTCGTCTTCGGCGTGTGGCTGGCTCTGGTGTTGTTTCACGCCAAGCGCCTGCCGGGAATCGTGCGCTCGCTGTTCATCTCCCCGTTCATGATGCCGCCGGTGGTGGCGGGCATGATGTGGCTGGTGATCCTCGATCCCTCGCTGGGTGCGGCCAATTACATCCTCCAGTCGTTCGGCCTGCCGCCGTCGGACTGGCTGGCGTCGCCGACCTGGGTCATTCCGACCGTCGCTCTGATCGACAGCTGGCAGTGGACACCGTACGTCGCCTTGATCGTGCTGGGCGGCCTGCAATCCCTGCCGCCGAGCGTCTACGAGGCGGCGCAGATCGACGGAGCTTCGCCGTTCAAGACCTTCCAGCGCATCACTCTGCCGCTGCTCTTGCCGACCATCGTCACCGCGGCCATCCTGCGCAGCGTGGATCTCCTGCGTTTCTTCGATATCATCTACATCACGACCCAGGGCGGCCCCGGCAACGCCTCGAACACGCTCAACATCTACGGCTTCCGGGTGGGTTTCGAGTTCTTCAACATCGGCTATGCCAGCGCCCTGATGCTGACGCTGACGGCGATCGTGTTCGGCGCCGTGCTCGCCTTCAACCGCCTGCGCGGCGCAGTGGCGTGGTGATGTCATGACGGATGCCGCCAACACCGACCGCTGGATCCGCTGGCTCAACACCGCGCAGCTCGTGCTGGCCGGCGTGCTCATCATGGCGCCGACCGTCTGGATGGTGCTGTCCTCGTTCAAGCCGTCGTTCGAGGTGACGGCCTATCCGCCCACGCTGATCTTCACGCCAACGCTCGACAATTATGTCGAGCTGACGAAGACCACGCCGTTCCTCAGCTATGCGCTCAACAGCCTCATCGTCACCGTCGGCTCGACAGCGCTCGGCCTACTCTTCGGGATTCCCGCCGCTTTCGCCGTGTCCTGGACACGGATCTCGTGGCCGGCGATCCTGACGCTCGCCGCGCGCATGGCGCCGGGCACGCTGTTCCTGCTGCCGTGGTACGTCATGTTCCGGCAAATCGGCATGATCGGCTCCTACACCGCGCTGATCCTGAGCCACGCGGTCATCACGCTGCCGATCGTGATCTGGGTTTTGCTGCCATCCTTCGACGGCATCCCGCGCAGCGTCTTCGAGGCGGCGCAGGTCGATGGATGCAGCGTCACGCGCATCCTCTGGCGCATCGCGTTGCCGCTGGTGGCGTCCGGCGTCGCCGTCTCGGCGATCCTCGCCTTCGTCTTCTCGTGGAACTACTTCCTGTTTGCGCTGGTGCTCTCCAACGGCGACACCAAGACGCTGATCGCGGCGGCTTTCAACTTCATCGGCGAAGGCTCAACGCAATGGGGAGCCCTCATGGCCGCGGCGACGCTGATCGCGCTGCCGCCGCTGGTGCTCGCGGCCCTGGTTCAGCGCTGGCTGGTATCGGGACTGACGCTCGGTGCGGTGAAAGGCTAGGTATCTGATGAACGTGTCACCCCGTCCGAATTCGATCATGCAGGCCGCGGTCTTCCACGGCAACGACCGCATCACCATCGAGCGCGTGGCAATGCCCGACGTCGGCACGGGTGAAGTGCTCGTGCGCGTTTCGCGCACCGCATTGTGCGGCTCCGACTTCAAGCTCTGGCACAAGGGCGCCGAGTTCACCGCCGGCCATGAGATTTTCGGCATGGTCGAGCAGCCCGGTCACCGGCTGCATGGTCGCCGCTGTGCCGTCTATATTCCGCTCCACTGCGGCCACTGCGCGGCCTGCAAACGCGGCGACACCCAGATGTGCCTGGAAGTCTCCAGCCTGATCGGCTGGAACAGGCCGGGCGGCTATGCCGAATATGTGCCGGTGCCGGAAAACTGTTTGCTGCCGGTGCCTGACGATATCGAGGACAGCCTCGCGCCGCTGCTGCTCGACACCATCGGCACGTCGGGCCACGCCGTGCGCTTCGTCAGCCGCGTGGTGCCGCCGGGTGAGGCCGGACCTGTTCTTGTCATGGGCGCCGGGCCGGTCGGTCTCGGCGTCGTGCTGGCGCTGCGCGCACTCGGCTACAACGACATCTACGTGGCCGACCCCAATGCGACGCGGTTGAAGATCGCGCAATCCTTCGGCGCGAAGGCGCATCCCGTAGGCGACACCTCGCAGCGCTTCGCTCTCATTATGGAGTGCTCCGGCGCGCATGCGGCGCGCAATCTCGGCATCGAGCTTGTCCTGCCGCGCGGTGCGCTGGTGCTGGTCGGCGAGAACGCTGCGCCCTGGACCATCGAGGAGGGCAAGGTGTTCCGCCGCAAGGACTTCTACATGATCCGGACCTTCTACTTCCCGGTCTCGGATTTCGAGCCGAACATCGAGCTGCTGCGCAAGTTCAAGGATGAATACCGCGTCCTCGTCGACGGCGAGTTCAGCCTGTCGGCCTTGCCTGAGAATTTCGCCCGCTTTGCCAAGGGCGAGCTGATCAAGCCGGTACTGGCGCTGGACTAAGCGATCATGGCCTCGATCTCGATCCGCAACCTCGTCAAGCGCTACGGCAGTTTCACCGTGATCCCCGATCTCAATCTGGAGATCGCGGACCATGAATTCGTCGTCTTTGTGGGGCCATCCGGATGTGGCAAGTCGACCCTGCTACGAATCATCGCGGGTCTCGAGCCGATCACGTCCGGAGACCTCTACATCGGCGACAAGCGCGTCAACGGCGTGCAGGCTGCACAGCGCGACATTGCGATGGTGTTCCAGGACTACGCGCTCTATCCGCACATGCGCGTCTACGACAATATGTCGTTCGCATTGGAGTTGCGGGGAACGCCGAAGGCGGAGATCGATGCGCGCGTCAAGCGTGCCGCCGCGCTGCTGCACATCGAGCCTTATCTCGATCGCAAGCCGAAGGAGCTCTCCGGCGGACAGCGCCAGCGCGTCGCCATGGGCCGTGCGATTGTGCGCAATCCCAAGGCGTTTCTGTTCGACGAGCCGCTGTCCAACCTCGACGCAAAACTGCGCGGGCAGGTGCGGGCCGAGATCAAGGCGCTATCGCAGGAGCTCAAGACCACCATGGTCTTCGTGACTCACGACCAGATCGAGGCCATGACGATGGCCGACCGGATCGTGGTGCTCCAGAACGGTACGATCCAGCAATACGACACGCCGGAGACGGTCTACGAGCGGCCGGCCAACCAGTTCGTCGCCGGCTTCATCGGCTCGCCCGCCATGAACTTCTTCCCGGTCGAATGGCGTGGGGAGCGCGCGAACCTTTTGCAAGGCGCAACGGCGGTGCCGCTGGATGGCGAGACCGCAAGCCGGTTGCGCCGGGCCGGCAGCGCGATCCTCGGCGTTCGCCCCGAGCATTTCGTCGCGGCCACTGATACGGCCGATGGCGTTGCCATCAACGTCAAGCTCGTCGAGCCGCTCGGCTCGGATACGCTGATCCATTTCGATCTCGCCGGCGTCTCCGCGATTGCAAGGGTCGATCCGTCGTTGCGACCAAAGCTCGGCGATCGCCTCAGCTTGCGGCCGCAGCCGGGCAAGACGCATCTGTTCGATGCAGCGAACGGGCAGGTCTTGCGGTGAGCGCATCGGCAAATATCGGAGATCTTTCGGCGCTCGCGGATGTGGCGTCCGGAGCCAGGCGTGTCCAGGTGATCTGCCTTGGGCTATCCGCGCTCGATCAGGTCTGGCGCGTCGATCGGCTCTTTGCGGGCAACAGCGAGAAGATAAAGGCCATCGACTACGGTACCATTGGCGGCGGAATGGCCGCCAATGCCGCGGTCGCGGTCGCGCGGCTCGGTGCCTCCGTCGCGTTCTGGGGACGGGCAGGGGACGATGCCGCCGGGCACGAGATGCGATCGGCTTTTGCTGCAGAAGGTGTCGACGTCGAGAATTTCCGGCTGTTTGCCGATGGCCGCTCATCGGTCTCGGGGATCATTGTCGACAGTTCGGGCGAGCGGCAGATCGTGAACTTCCGTGGTCTCTTTCCGGAAGCGGCCGATTGGCTTCCGCTTGAAGCCGTCGCTCGCGCGTCCTCGGTGCTGGCCGATCCGCGCTGGGTGGAGGGCGCCGCGACGCTGTTTCGCGAGGCGCGAGCGTGCGGCATTCCGACGGTGCTCGACGGCGACATGGCTGATGCCGAGGTATTCGAGCGACTGCTGCCCCTGACCGACCACGCGATCTTCTCCGAGCCCGCGCTCGCTTCTTTCGCCGGATCTGCCAAAGACGAATCTCTCGCGGCACTGGCGCGCTTCGGCTGCAGTGTTGTTGCCGTCACACGCGGCGAGGACGGTGTGAGCTGGTACGAGAATGGCCAGGTGCACTGGCACGCCGCCTATGCCGTCGATGTCGTCGATACCACCGGAGCAGGCGATGTCTTTCATGGCGCCTATGCCCTTGCGATCGGCGCCGGCCTCGATGTGCGCAACGCCATGGCGTTTTCTGCAGCCACGGCCGCGATGAAATGTCGCCACGCCGGTGGCCGCAACGGAAACCCTACCATCAACGAGTGTGTTGCATTCATGAGGACGAAGCCATGAGAACGATTGGAAAGAACCGCGGGCTGGGCCGCCTTGCTGACGCGGAAGGCCACTTTCGCATGGTCGCGCTGGATCAGCGGCCGCCGCTGTTTGATGCCATTGCGAAGGCGAAGGGAATCACGCGGGATCAGGTCGAATATTCCGACGTCACCGCGGCCAAGCGGCTCCTCGTGGAGAACCTTGCGCCGCATTGCAGCTCGATGCTGTTCGACCCGAATTTTGCCGTGCCCGCCGCGATCGATCTGTTGCCGCCGCGCTGCGGCCTGATCATGACGCTGGAGGAGCATCGCGTCGAGGAGACGGCGGGCGGTCGCAAGTCGCGCGCGATCGCCAACTGGAGTGTGGAGAAAATTCGCGCCATGGGCGGCGACGCCGTCAAGGTGCTGGCCTGGTATCGGCCGGATGCGGACGCCGCGGTAAACGAGCATCAGAAGCGCTTCGTGCGCGAGATTGGCGAGGAGTGCGCCCGCCACGACGTTCCCTATGTTCTTGAATTGCTGGTCTATCCGTTCCTTGGTAGCGCCAATCACACCGCAGACTATGTGGAATCGCCGGGCAAGCTCCCGGGCCTCGTCATCGATAGCGTGCGCGAGTTTGCCAAGCCCGAATACGGCGTCGATCTCCTGAAGCTTGAGAGCCCTCTCGCGGCAAACAGCCTGCCGGCCCGTGACGGCAGCGCCGAAGCCAGGGCCGCGCAGAAGGAGTTCGATGCGATCGGCGATATCTGCCGTGCGCGGAGCATTCCCTGGGTCTTGCTGTCGGGCGGCGCGGCGCCGGAAAAATTCGAACGCGTCCTCGACTTCGCCTATGCCGCCGGCGCGGGCGGTTTCCTGGCGGGCCGCACCATCTGGCTCGATGCCGTCCTGAAGAATTTCCCGGACCTTACGGCGGTTTCGGCGAGCCTGCGCAAGGATGGGCTCGGCGTGCTTGAGCGGCTCAACAGGCTGACGA
Organism: Bradyrhizobium sp. UFLA01-814; assembly: GCF_046718885.1. Classification (NCBI taxonomy): domain Bacteria; kingdom Pseudomonadati; phylum Pseudomonadota; class Alphaproteobacteria; order Hyphomicrobiales; family Nitrobacteraceae; genus Bradyrhizobium; species Bradyrhizobium sp. UFLA01-814. The sequence goes on from NZ_JAQOSR010000016.1 coordinate 12,488, forward strand.
CGGCCAAGGGCACGCCGTGGAAGGCGCGCTTTCCTGTATTCACCGATATCAAGCAGGAGGGTGACTTCGCGCGCGCCTATTGAAACGGTAGCGGCTCAGCGTGTCTTGGTGGGCCCGGCAGGGCTCGAACCTGCAACCAGACCGTTATGAGTGGCGAACGAAGGTCGTTGACCTTTCGTTTCGGGGGCGAAGTCGCGCTGACGGTCTCATGCTCCGAGCACCGGCTCCTTGCCGGTGAAGGCCCTGAGTATATTCGCCGTCAGGCGCGAAAGACCGTTGTCGCAGCCGTTCCAGGCCAGGGTGCCGGCATAGGCGATGGAGCCGACCGAAAACACCCAGCCGCCTCCATCGATCGGAAACAGGACCATGTCCGATCTCACCACGTCAGGCCGCTGTGCGCCTCCCTGATCCGGAAGCGAAAGTGTGAGATCTTCGATGACGAGCTGATACTCGTTGCCAAGCCCGGTCGAAGTCCCGAGCACATAGGCATGCTCGGGGCTTCCGAGCGCAACGTCGTACCTGTCGACCTCGTCTCCCACTGCTCCACCCAGCACATAGCCGTAATCGCCGACGATTTCCTCAGTGATGCTGTCGAACAATTTCGCGGCGGGCGAATTGTAGCTCGCCTCCAGACGCCGATATCCGCAGCCCCTCGACCATCCCTCCGATGCGAAGCCCACGCCTAGCATCTTGTTTGGGGCGCGGCCGCGCGTGCGCCAGATGCCGCCGGCTTCAGTCGTCGCAACATGGGTCCGTTCGCCATAGGGGGCATCCCAGCAGCGCGTGCCGCTGTTGTCGCGGCGCACCTCGATGACCCAGGGCTTTGCACCGAGCCGACTCGTCACCCAGTAGAAGCCGTTGCCGCCAAGATACATGACCCGTCCGCCGTCATGCAGGTATCCGTCGAGGATATCGAGGCCGGTTCGTGTCCAGTATTCCGGGTGCGAGCCCGTGACGATCGCCGCGTACCGGTCGGCCAGGTTGCGGCCGCCACGTTCGAAATCCTCGTCGGTTGCGACGTGGTATTCGATGCCGAGGTGCTCCAGCCATTCGATGATGTACATGTCGACGGGAAAGTGACGGTACGAGCCCGTTAGCCAGTTCGGAAAACCAGGGCGGACGTTGAACAGCGGCCGTCTGCGGCTCGAATAGCGAACCGGCGTTCCGTCGGCATGGGTATCGTAGCAGGAGCGGCCCGGCTCCGGATGTGAGAACAGGTACTGTTCGTCCTCGGGCACCACCTTGTCATGAGGCATCACCGATGAGAAATCGAGCGAGGCCAGGTGGTCGTTCGCATAGGCCAAATAGGTGTTGGTCGGCACCAGGAACAGCACGGGTGCCGAAGTGCCCAGGACTGGCCTCACAAACAGCGGAAAATGATTGCGGCTTCCGCCGGCCTCGAGCCGAACTGCGTAGACTCCGCTTTGAAGGTCCTCCGGCAGGCGGAATTCGAGATTATACCTCCAGCCGGCATCCACCATGTCGTCGTCGTGGAATTGCAGCGCACAGTACTGCTCGGGAACTTCGACGAAGGAGTCGCTTCGCCCGTCCCAGTTGCGTCCGGTCACACCGCGCTCGACGCCGTTGACGAGGTGCCCCTGTTTGCCTCCAGCGTCCGGCTCAATCGTCTCTGACGCGAAGTCCCTGCCGAGTTTCCATGCTGCCCATGCCGGCTGCGTGGGAGTCTTCCCTGCGTGCCATGCGGCGATCATCTCGGCGGATGGCTTCGCGAGGTGCAGCGTTGGCGAGTCGATCTTGCCGTTATATGGCTCCAGCGGCGACCCGGACCGGCCGATGCCGGCCGCCGCGAGCAGGAGCGTCGCCGCATTTGCCGTCGCGCCGGTTGCCGCGCAGAGCGTGCGTTGTGCCCCAACCTTGGCATCAAGACGCCTGAGGTCGATGCAGACCTCGCCGTCGCCGATGGAAGTCAGGATCGAATACCAGTGTTTGGCGATGATCGCATCCGGCAAGACCGCGAGCGTTGCGCTGCCCATTCGAAGCGCAAGACCGCCTGAGATGATGACGAGCGCAACGTCGCCAATCGACCAGATGGCCTGCGGTGCGCTCCGCTCGGGGACGGTCGGCCATGCCCAGCAATGGACGCTGATCGCCGCATCGTTGATCGGTGAGGGAAGCGGAAATTCGGCGTGCGAGCCGACCATTGTGGATTGCACGCCGCCGGAAACGGTGCGGTCGAGCACCGACGAGAAATCGATCACCTTGCCCTCGATCGCTTCGTCGCGCCCGGGACCCGAGACCAGTCGCACGAGGCTTGCGCGGGCGGTGGCGTGCGGCGTGCTGATCGCGAGCCGGACGACATCGCCGGGCTCGCAGGACCACTCCTCGAAATAAGCCTGGATATCCATCTGACGCCGCCCACGCTCGCTGGTTAAGTCCGCTTCGGACGCGCGATGTCCGAACGCGCGCCCATCATTCGCGGATCAAAGCCGGCGGGGAAACATCTGTTGTGGCATTCTGGAGTCCGGGAGCAACAACACTGGAGAAGAGGGCAGGCGCGCCGCGGCTGGTCCCGAAATTCCGCGTCACAATCCGCGCAGGAACCGGTCGCCGAGCGCGACCGTTCCGTCGGTGTAGCCCGTACCGAGGCGTCGTGCGGTTTCGGTGTCCGAATGCGAAGCGAGCCAGGCCGTCAGCAGCATGCGCCTGAGCATCACGAACGCAGGCAGCATGGCCTCGTCGTCGCGCGAGACCGGTGCGACGGTCCGGTATCCCGCAAGCCACGACTGCTGGAGCAGGTCTATCACCGGCTCGTGCTCGATGAAGCTGACGGCCGCGGCGAAGTCATAGAAGAACCACGAGAAGCCGCAATCGTCGAAGTCGATGACGCCGAGCCGGTCGCCTTCGACGAGCAGGTTGGCGAGGCGGAGGTCGGCGTGAACGAGGCCAAACCGCTGCTCGTCCCGTCCGTAAGCCTCGACGCGCCGTTCAAGTTGGTCGGCGACCCTCTGCAACAGCCTGCGGCCATCGTCGCGCAGGCCAAGACCGGCGCGCCAGTCACCCCATAGTGGCCGGCGGCCCAGCATGGCATCGAAATCCCAGACTTTGCGCTGGAACGTTGATGGCATTGTCCATCGGCGGCTGTGCGCGTGAAGCCGCGCGCTGGTCGCGCCGAGCTTGCCGAACCAGGTGGCCAGATCGTCCGAGGCGTCCGGCTCCTTGCCGCTGAGGAATTCGAAGGCAACGACGTGTCGCGTCGCGCCACTCAGGGGAATGGGACACAACAGGTGTCCCTCCCGATCGGCGACCGGGCGCGGCGTGAGCACCACGTTGTCTGCGATCAAGGCGTCGATCCAGGCGAGCTCGGACGCAATCTCGTCCGGCGAGTGATAGCCGGGCCGCTGCACGCGCAACACGAGTTTTTGCCGCGAGGCCGGATCCTGCACGAGAAACGTGGTGTTCTCGGAATGGCTGAGAAAGGCGAGCGTCGATTGCGATGATAGTCCCCAGCGCGGCAGGCTCGCGGCAAGAGAGGCCTGCATGCTCTCGATGAGGCCAGGAGTCATCATCGCGGCCAACCGGCCGCCTCGGGGGGCGCGAGGTCAAGAAGGCTCGCGATGATGCGATCGGGGACGACGCCCGCAACCGCATTGAAAGGGACGTCGCTGGCGAGCAGGATCGACCGCATGCCGGCGGCCTTTCCTGCCGCGATATCGGTGCCGAGCTGGTCGCCGACCATGACGGTCTCATGCCGGGCAGTGCCGAGATGCGCCAGCGCCTGTTCGATCAGGAACGGTTGCGGCTTGCCTAGCACGATCGGCTTGGTATTGGGCACGGCGGCGGCAACTGCGGCCGTGATCACGCCGACGCAGGGATCGTAGCCGTCATGAACCGGCGTCAGGACATCGGGATTGGTGGCGATGACGGTTGCGCCGGCGAGTGCGGCCCTGACCGCGGTGCGCAGCTTGGCGTAGTCGAGCGCGGCATCGAATCCGAGCACGACGATCTTGGGCTCGACGCAGGTCAGGCGATAGCTACTGTCCTCGATCGCCTCGAGCAGTGGTCGTTCGCCGATCGCAAACACGGGCGTGGTGCGCGGCCAGCGCCGTTCGAGCAGGGACGTGACCGCCGAAATCGTCGTGAAGACCTGTGACGGCTCGGCCGGAATGCCGATGCGGCTCAGCTTGGCGGCAAATTGCGCGGCGGATTTCGTCGAATTGTTGGTGACGAACGCGTAGGGCAGGCCCCGCTCGCTCCATCCGCGAAATGCCTTGACGGAGTCTTCGATCGGAGTGTCGCCGCGATAGGCGACGCCGTCGAGATCCGAGATGATGCCGCGAATGGGATGGTCGGCCGGAGCAACACGCTGTTCCAATGCTGGGATTCCGTTCAGTTCCGCGAGCGTGATCATATGGTTACCGGCATGGCGTTGCTGCTCTGTGCATCCATCATTTGTGTGCTGCACATTGGAGAGGCGTCCTTGCCTTGCTGTTGTGCGCCATGCTTCCGGGAGCGGAAAATCTCCGTGCGCGACTGCGGCGCCCCGGGAGTGTCAGCAACGGAATCGTGGAGCAGCAGGAATCGGGCGATTGCGGCCTTTGGTCTAGGCTTTGCAGGCGTGAAAGCCACGATTTGTGCAAGACGATCGAAACGGCTGAGTGCCTTGCGGCCTCGAGAGCAGTTTCAGCGTTGCCGAAATCATCGAGGGATTACCATATGATCAACCGCAGAGACTTGATGTTGGGGGGACTGGCCGGGGCCGCGGCGTTCGGCTTCGGGCGGGTCAATCCCGACTTTCTTGTGAATTCCGCCTTTGCCGCCGAAGGCAAGATACTGCGCTTTCTTGGCGCGGAAGCGCTGACCGGCAACTGGGACCCAACCACCCATACCAATCTCGGCCAGCTCATCGTCGAGGGCTTTGTGTTCGGCTATCTGACGCGGGCGCCGATGCGGCCGGAGAAGCCGGACGAGCTGATCTTCGAGCTGGCTGAATCGATGAAGCCCATCGACACCTATACGATGGAGGTGAAACTCAGGAAGGGCGTCAAATTTCATGACGGGACCCCGTTCACAGCGGCCGACGTCAAGGCGACCTATGAATATGGCTGCCAACCCGATCGTCCGGCGCAGTGGTACCCCGGTCTCGTCACCGTCGACGTCGTCGACGACTACACCTGCCACATCAACACCAAGGCGCAGGGCTATCCGGCGACGCTCTACTACTACCTGTCGTCCTTCCTGCCGATCATGTCGGCCAAGGACGTTGCCAACAAGGCGCACCTCTCGGCGCGCATGAACGGCACGGGCCCCTACAAATATGTCGAGCAGAAAGGTGACACCACCGTTCTCGCCGCCAATCCCGACTTCTTCCTCGGCGCAGCGAAGATCCCGGGTGTCGAGTATCACTTCGTCGGTGACACCACGACGCGCACGCTGTCGCTGTTGAACGGCGAGGCCGACATCATCGAGCGGCTCGAGCAGGAGCAGGTCGAGACCATCTCGAAGGATGCCCGCTTCAGCATCCACAAGGCGGTTTCGGTCGAGAACAAATACCTGTTCTTCCGCTGCTCGAAGAAGCCGTTCGACGATCCGCGCATTCGCCTCGCCGCATGCTACTCGATCGACCGCAAGCAGGTGCTCGACGTGCTCGGCGTCTCCGGCATCTATTCCAAGGCGCACATCTCGCCGGTCAAGTTCGGCTATGCCGAGGTGGCCGACTATCCTGAATTCGATCCGGACAAGGCGCAGAAGCTGCTCGCGGAGGCCGGCTTCCCCAAAGGCCAGGGCCTGCCCGAGCTCACCTATTACACGTCGGTCGGCTTCTATCCGAAGACGAAGGAATATGCCGAGTTGATTACCGGCATGCTCCAGGAGCAGGGGTTCAAGGTCAATCTGCAGACGCTCGAAGTCGCGGCGTGGGGCAATTTGCTTTACGACAAGCCCGGCGGCGGTGAGGGCAACATGATCGACTGCGGCTGGTGCACCGGTTCGCCCGAGCCGGATCTCGTCCTGCGCACCCACTTCCACTCCTCCTCCAAGCGCATCACCGGCATCGTCGACAAGGACATCGACGCAGTGCTGGACAAGGAGCGCAACGCCACGACAATCGAGGAGCGCAAGAAGATCCTGCAGACCGAGACGCTGCCGACCATCGCCAAGAAGGCTCCGGCGCTCGCGTTGTTCACCTCGGTCTTCATCCATGCCTACAGCAAGAAGCTGGATGGTCTGTACATCTATCCGAACGGCATGCAGGACATGACCAAGGCAACACTGGCATGATGATTGCTCGGCAGGCCGGGTACGCCCGACCTGCCGGTTCGCGGACGCAGGCCGGACTGGTCGGGTCTGGTCCTCATGAATTGCAAAGGTAGCTCTTCGCGATGTTGATCCTGGAATTCCTGGTCAAGCGGATCGCGCAGGGCATCCTGATCGTCTTCATCACCTCGTTGATCATCTTCACGCTGCTGCGCGTGGTGCCGGGCGATCCCGTGCGCCTGATCGTCGGCGGCATGGCGCCGGCCGACGTGGTCGAGAAGGTCGCGACCAAGATGGGGCTGCGCGACCCCATCATCGTGCAATATGGTCGGTACATGCGCGGGCTGGTACAGGGCGATCTCGGGCAATCCTATTTGCGGCCGCGCAGCGGCATGATCGCGACCGGCGGGCAGTATGTTGACCCGACCAAGTCGGATATGGCGCCGGTGATCGATCTCATCCTCGAACGCCTGCCGTTCACGCTGCAACTGGGCGGCATGGCGCTCGTGTTCGCGCTACTGCTGTCGTTTCCGATTGGCATCGCGGGCGGGCTGCACCAGCATCGCTGGCAGAACGCGTTGGCGTTCGGAATGCAGTCGCTGTTCGTCTCGATTCCGAATTTCTGGCTCGCGATCGTTCTGATCCTGTTTCTGTCGGTGAAACTGAAGCTGCTGCCGGCGCTCGGTTACCAGGGATTTTCCTATGTCATCCTGCCGGCCTTCGTGCTCGCGGTGGAGATCGCCCCCTTCATCATCCGCACGCTGACGACCTCGCTCGGCGAGGTCATGCAAGCGCCGTTCATCGATGAGGCGCGGGTGCGCGGCCTGTCTCGCCGCCGCATCGTCTATTCGCACGCCCTGCGCAACGCGGCAGTGCCACTGGTCAACCTGCTCGGGATCCAGCTTTCGACGCTGATCGGCGGCGTTCTCGTGATCGAATACATCTTCGATTATCCTGGTCTCGGCAATCTGACCGTGGTCTCCGTCGTCGGGCGCGACTTTCCAGTCATCCAGGGCATCGCCATCACGACCAGCGCCGTCTTTGTCTTCATCAATATCATCGTGGATTTGGTCGCTTATCTGATCGATCCCCGCGTGGAGATCTGATCATGACGGCCACCACGATCATCGCCGAGGAGCCCGCCTTACCGGCGGCCCCAACCCGTTCGGTCAACCGCCGCATCATGGCCGCCGCCTGGCGCATGCCGAGCTTCAAGATCGGCTTCATCATCTTCATGGTGCTGGTGCTGGCCTCGGCCATCTATCCCGAGGTGTCCTCGATCAGTGCGACCAAGATGGTGGTGAAGGACAAGTTCATGTCGCCGGTCTTTCTCGGCGACAAATGGACCTGGGATCATCCGCTGGGTACGGATCAGCTCGGCCGCGACATGCTGATGCGCAGCCTGATCGGCCTGCGCTATTCGCTGCTGGTCGGCGTCGTCACGGTCCTGCTCATCTTCGTCATCGGCTGCGGCCTTGGCCTGTTTGCCGGCTTCAAGGGCAAATGGTGGGACACCGTCATCATGCGGATCACCGATGCCCAATTGTCGATTCCGATGATCATCCTGGCGATCACCATTCTCGGCGTGTCGCGGCCGACGGTGCCGACCATCATCATCGTGCTGGCGCTGTCCGGCTGGCCGCTCTACGCGCGTGTGGCGCGCAGCGCCGCGGTCACCGAGCGCGGCAAGGAATATGTTCGCGGCCTGCGCGTGCTCGGCGCCGGGGACTGGCGGATCCTGTTTCTGTTCGCCGCGCCGAACATCCTGCCGCCGATCGCATTCGTCGCCGTGCTCGACGTCGCCCGCATGATGATCTTCGAGGCGATCCTCGGCTTCCTGGGGCTTGGCATCCAACCGCCGACGCCGAGCTTCGGCAGCATCATCGCCGACTCCCGCAAATACCTGATCAATGCCTGGTGGATCGCGACCACGCCGGGCGTGTTCCTGGCGATCGCGCTTACCTCGATCAACCTGATGGGGTCGGCGCTCGAGAAGGCGCGCAACCGCATCTATGGGGGTCTCTGAGATGGATCTCTCGCTCATTCTGGAGGTCGACGACCTCACGGTCGGTGCTTCGGCGCCGGGCGCCGCGCCGATCCTCGATCACATCTCCTTCCGCCTCAACACGTCGGAGATCTTCGGCATCTATGGCGAAAGCGGCGCCGGCAAGACCGTCCTCAGCCGCGCATTGGCGAACTGGCTGCCGCAAAGTCTGGCGTATCGCTCCGGACGGGTCACCTTCGCCGGCCACGACATTCTCGGCGCCGGGGCGCGCGAGGTGCGGATCGGCCGCGACATCGCCTATATCGGCTCCAAGCCGCAAAGTTCGCTCGATCCGACGATACCGGTCGGGACCCAGATCGCGGAAAAGCTGCACAGCGTCAGGCCCGAATGGAATCCGCACGAATGTCGCGAGCGGGTCGTGCAGCTCCTCGGCGAGGTCCGGATTCCATCGCCGAAAGAGCGCTATTGGGACTACCCGGCAAAATTCTCCGGCGGCATGATGCAGCGCGCGATGATCGTGGATGCGATCTGCGCCGAGCCCGCCGTCCTGATCGCCGACAACATTACCCAGCCGCTCGATGTCACCATCGCGGCACAGATCGTCGCGCTGCTGCACGACCTGTGCCTGCGCCACAGGATGGCGACGATCTACCTTTCGTCGTCCTTGCCCACGCTCGGCCAGTTCGGGGACCGCACGGCCGTGCTCCATCAGGGCCGGTTCGTCGAGCAGCAGGCGTTCGCCGACCTGCTCGCCGCGCCGCAGACCGACTACACGCGCAAGGCCATTGCCAGCGTGCCGCGCATGTGGGCGACCACGGAGGGCCCGCCGGCCCGCCGCAAAGCGCAAGACGAATTGCCCCTGATGAAGGTGGAACACGTTGTTCGGACCTATCGCGCACGCAAGCGGGGCACGTTCAATACCTACAGCAACGTGCAGGCAGTACGCGGCGTGACGCTCGACATCATGCCGCGCGAGAATTTCGGCATCGTCGGGGAATCCGGCTGCGGCAAGTCGACCCTCACACGCCTGCTGGCCTGGCTGGAGGTTCCCGACAACGGCAGCATCGTCCTCAATGGCACGTCGCTCGGGACGTTGTCGCCGCGCCAGCTGATCCGTGCGCGCAACGAATTCCAGCTGCTGCTGCAGGATCCGTACAACGCGCTGCCGCCGCGCACCACCGTCGGCCGCATGATCGAGGAGAGCCTGCTGATCCGCGGCAATGTCGCCCGCGCGGAGCTGCGCAGCCGGGTCATCGCAGCGATGGCCGAAGTCGGTCTCGCCGCCGAGCTCTACGACCAGCTACCGAACGCGCTTTCCACCGGCGAACGCCAGCGTATCTCGATCGCGCGCGCGCTGATCCTCGATCCCAAGCTTCTGATCCTCGACGAAACCCTGTCCGCGCTGGATCAGCGCGAGCAGTCCAGGCTGATCGACCTGTTCTCGAAGCTGCAGGAGAAGAACGACCTCACCTATGTCTTCATCTCCCATGATCTCGCAATGGTGCGCAGGGTCTGCACGCGCATTGCCGTGATGTATCTCGGTGAGATGGTCGAGATCGCCGACAACCGCGAGCTGTTCTTCGATCCCCAGCATCCCTACACCAAGGCATTGCTCTCGGCCGCCCCGACGCTGGAGGAGAAGCCGTTCAACCCCGCGGACTTCCTGCTGGAGGGCGAGCCGCCGAGCCCGATCGATATCCCGGCGGGATGCAGCTTTGCCTCGCGCTGCCCGAAGGCATTCGGCCGCTGCCGGCTGGAGACGCCGAATCTGGTCGAACGCGCGCCGGGGCGCTTTGCCGCCTGCCACCTCCTCGACGGCGAGCCGGCGCAGGCCGCGGCCTGAGCGCTCAGGGGCGCGGCTTGAACGGCCAGTTCATCGCGAACGAGCGCATGTCTTCCAGCGCCTTGGTCACCTGCAGCACGCCGAGATCGTCGAAGCGGTGCCCGGTCACCTGGACGCCGATCGGCAAATGGCGGGAATCGAATGCCATGCAGACGGTGGAGGCGGGCTGGCAGGTCTGGTTGAACATTGCGGTGAACAGCGTGTGCGCGAGCGGCATCTCGCGCGACACGCCGGGCTCCTCGGCCGGGAAATTCACCACCGGCAGCGTCGGGGCGATGACATAGTCCCAGCCCTCGAAGGCCGCGAGCATCGCCGCCTTCATCTTGCCGATCTGGCCCAGCGCTCGGTAGAGGTCGGCGCCCGAATGTTTCGCCCCTGCGAGACACCATGCACGAACGTAGGGATTGATGTCGCCTGCGGTGTCGCCATGCGGCGGCAGCGATGCATATTCGAGATAGCCGCGCACCTGGAGGAACAGGTCGATCGGCGCATAGGCGTCGTCGGTGAGCGGAGAGGTGAACGGCTCGACGATCGCGCCGGCGCCCGCGAGCAGCTTGCCGGCCGCTTCGACCGCGCTGCGAACCGCCGCCTCCGCCTTCATGCCGAAGCCCATGTCGGTGAGGACGCCGATCTTCAGTCCCTTCACGTCGCGCTTCAGATGCTCGTGATAGCGCACGCCATCGGCGGGCAGGCTCCAGGTGTCGCGCTCGTCCTGCCGCGTCAGCACGGTCAGGAGGCGCGCGATATCGTCCACGCTGCGGCCCATCGGGCCTGCCATGCGCATGGTGTCGGCCGGCAAATGCGGCACACGGCCATGGGTCGGCTTCAGTCCGGCCAGTCCGCAATGGGCGGCCGGAAGGCGGACCGAGCCCGCGATATCCGTGCCGACGGAAACATAGCCGGCGCCGGCGGCGACGGAGGCGCCTGCGCCGGCCGACGAGCCGCCGGTATTCCAGGCGAGCCCCCAGGGATTGCGGGTAACGCCGTGCAGCGAGCTGATGCCCGACGCCATCAGGCCGCAGTCCGGCATCGTGGTCTTGGCAAAGATCACGGCGCCGGCCTCGCGGAGCGCGATCGCCGGCGGCGAATCGTAGTTGGAGGACGGCAGGGCACGGTTGGCGCCGATGCCGTGAAAATAGGGCCAGCCGATCATGGCGACGCTGTCCTTGACGGTCATGGGGACGCCGTCGAGCGGACCCAGCGCCGCTCCCGCCTTCCATCGCGCTTCCGAGCCTTGCGCGCTTGCCATGGCTTGCTCCGGACGGAAGCAGAACAGCGCATTGATCGCGGGATTGACCGCCTCGGCATGGCCGAGCACGGTTCGCAACACCTCCACCGGCGACAATGCGCGCGATGCGTAGGCCTCCGTCAGCCCCGCAAGGCTCATCCCGATCAGTTCCGCAGCAGACATCTTGGCCTCGACAAATGGTGTTTTGGATCAGTGTCCGGATAGCGAAAGTCGCCCCCGTCGGGGTAGTGCCGCTGCCGCAAGGGCATGATTTGGTGGAGTGCGAGGCATCCCCTTTGCATCTGTCTTGATCGAATTTGTCATCAAACCGGGAGGCCCGCGATAAGCGGGCCGAATGACACCCGCGAGAGATCAGAAGTCGTCATGAACCAGTCTGGAACGCAAATCGCCACGGTCCGGAACTACATTGCCGGGCTCCCGGGATGGGGGACGGGCGATATCGTGATCGAGCCCGCCATTCCGGTCCTCGCCTCGCCAAGCTGGCGCGGGGTCGACGGCGCTCCCTGGCGCGCCACCAGGAATGGAAGCGGCGAGAGCATCTTCATCAAGAGCATGGATGTGGATGCCAAGCTCTACATCGACGTTGCCTGCGCCTTCGAGGCGGCCCGGCGCGCATCCGATCTCGGTATCGGTCCCAAGGTGCTTGCGGCGGATCCGGACGCGGGACTTCTGGTCATGGAGGATCTCAACCGTGGCTGGCGGGTCGGCACGCTGGAGCGGATGCTGGAGCCGAAGATCGTCGACGCGGTCATCGCGGCGCGGCGACTGTTCCAGGCAGGGGCGCCTCTGCCGCGGCGCATGGGAGTCTTCGACGAGATCGAGCATTTCTACGAGGCGGCAAAGGCCGCGAAGGCGCAACTGCCCTCGGATGCGGAATGGCTGGTCAAGGAGCTGCGTTTTGCGGCCGATGCCTTGAGGAAACTCGACATCAAACCGGTGCCAATCCATGGCGATGGCAATGTCTCGAACATCCTGATCAGCGACACCGGCGAGGTTCGCCTGATCGATTGGGATCGCGCCACGACGGCCGACCCGCTGGAGGACCTCGGCAGCTTCCTCGTCGAAGCCTTCGCGCAGGAGCCGGAGGCGCGCGAGGCCTTCAGCCGCAATGCCGGCGGGTTCGACGAGTGCGCATTCAGCCGCGCCCGCATCTACGGTGTGGCGGATGATCTGCGCTGGGGCCTGATCGGCGCCGTGCTCGCCGCGCGGTCGGCGCGCAACACCTTTGAGTTCTACAAGTTCGCCAGCTGGCGCTTCGTGCGTTGCCGCATGACGGTCCGGGAGCCGCGCTTTGGCGAGATGCTTCGGAGGATCGCATGACTGTCCGCAGGAAGCTCGGCGAGGGAGCGACAGTCCACGAGCGCAATGTCGAGGCGGCGATCGCCCGCGTGCCGCAATGGCACGGCAAGGGGGCGGCCTATACCCCGCTGGTCGGCGGCCTCATGAATCAGAACTGGCTGGTCGAGATATCCGGCGATGGACGGCGCTACTTCATCAAAGTGCCCGGCGAGGGCTCGGAGATGTTCATCGATCGCGTGACCGCCAACGAGGCTGCGCGCAACGCCCACGCCATGGGCGTTGCGCCCGAGGTGATCTTTTTCGACGCCGCGGACGGGCTCGAGATCAGCGAGTTCCTCGAAGGCTATCGCGCCTGCACCAATGCCGATTTCGGCGATGCCACCATCCAGGCCGACGTGCTCGACCTTTACCGCCGCCTGCATGCCGGCCCGAAGCTCGGGCAGACCAAGACCATCTTCGACATGATCGAGGAACATATCGAGCAGGGCAGGGAGCTCGGCGCGCATTTCCCGCAGGACATGCCCTGGCTGATGCATCGCTACAATCAGGCCAAGTCGGCGTTCCTGGCGTCGGGTCTCGATCTTGTGCCGTGCTTCAACGATCCGATGCCGGGCAATTTCCTGATCTCGGCGGAATCAGGCGCCCCAAAGCCGATGAAGCTGATCGACTACGAGTTCGCTTCCAACAACGAGCGTAGCTATGAGCTCGGCGTCCTGTTCGCCGAGATGTTCTTCGACGAGCATCTGACGGAGGCCCTGATCGAGCAATATCTGGGCGAGGCGCGGCCGCAGATGGTCGCGCGCGTGATCCTCAACCGGGCGCTCGCCGACATGAAATGGGCGTCATGGGCGGTCGTGAACCGGAAGCTCAAGGACTGGGATTTCGACTATCAGAAGTACGGCGTCTGGAAATACATGCGCGCCCGTGACGTGATGTACGATCCCCGCTGGGACGGCTGGTTGCGTCTCGTCTGAGCCGAGCCGCAGGATGGTTTCCGCAAACTATTGATCGAGGATCGCGAGTGCCTGCTCGAGCAGGCTGTCGTTCGCAGCCGCGATGACCCGGCCATCGGAGTCCGGCGACAGCGGTTGCCCCTGCCAGTCGCGGACGATGCCGCCGGCGCCCTCGACCACCGGAATCAGCGCCATGAAGTCGAACGACTTTAGGGAGGTTTCGACCACGAGATCGCAGTGGCCGGACGCGAGCAGGCCATATTGGTAGCAGTCGCCGCCAAATCGCCGGAACATGGCTTTCTGGCTCAGCGCGTCGTAGCGAGCCCAGTCGTCCGGCGTGAAGAAGTCCGGCGATGACGTGTAGATCTGTGCGTCTTCCAGTCGCGTCGTGCGGCTCACTTTTGCCTGCTTGCCGTTGAAGGTGGTGCCTTGCCGGGTGCCGTACCACCGCTCCGCCAGCGCGGGCATATCGATCATGCCGGCGGCGACCGAGCCGTCTTTCTCGTCGGCGAGCGCGACGAGCGTGCCGAACAGTGGCATGCCGGAGATGAAGCTCTTCGTTCCGTCGATCGGATCGAGATACCAGGTGTAGCGGTCCCCGGCAGTCGATCCCGTCTCCTCGCCGAGGATGCCGTGATCGGGGAAGCGCGCGCCGATCAGTCGCCGCAGCTCCATCTCGATCGCACGATCGGCGATCGTGACCGGCGTCAGATCCTGCTTGCGTTCGAAGTCGACGCTGGAGCGGAAGTGCGTCACGGCGATCCTACCGGCGACGTCGGCAAGTTCGTTGAAGAACGAGGCAAGCTCGCTTGCGGATAATCTGTCTTGAATGTCGTCCAATGATCGCTCCGGGCGGGAGGCGCGCCGGCGTCGCGGGACGCTCGACGCCTTGCCTTGGGATGGGGCGCTACGCCGTCTCGTGGACCGGCTGCTTGTCGATCTCCCAATAGGGGGAGCCGTATCCGTTGCGCGGCGCCACCCGGGCAGCAGGGCTCTTCGGCTGCGGCGAGCGCGCGCTTGCGGCCGGCTGCGGCGGCGCCACCGGCGTCTGGCGAACGTCGCGCGGCGCCACCTTGAAGTGCCGGCTGAAGCAGCGCGAGAAATGCGACACGTTCTTGAAGCCGACCTCGTAGGCGACCTCCGAGACGGTCCGCCGGCCCTTCGGGTCGGCGACCAGGATCTCATACGCGCGCTGCAGCCGCTTGGTCTGAACGAACTGGCTGACCGTGGTCTCGTTGTCGTTGAACAGGCTGTAGAGATAGCTGAGCGAGATGCGGCTCGAAGCCGCGATCTTCTTCGGCGACAGCGACTGGTCGCCGAGATGGCTCTCGATGAAATCGACGATCCGGCGGCGCAAATGATAGCGCGCGTTGCGTACATCGGTTGCGGCGCCGCGATCCTCTGATCCGATCGTCAGCGCGACGAAGCTGACCATTTCGGTCGCTAGCGCTTGGGGGTTCGGCGGCGGCGAGGCGACGAACAGCTCGGCCACGCTGCGGATCATGCCCGCGAGCAGGTGCGTCATCTGTTCGTTCGGCTTGAAGCGCCGGCTGATGTGATCTTCAACCGAGACCAGCCGGCCGCGCAGCTCGGCGGCCGGAATGCGCAGCATCAGGAAACGCGCGGTCTTGTCAGACGACAATTCGTAGAAGGCGAGCTCGCTGAGCAGGACATATTCGCCGGGACGGGCGATCCCGATGCGGCCGTCCTGGCTGAATGCGACGCATCCGGTCAGGGGAAACACCAGCACATAGGCGGCATCGTGGATGCAGGCGACGCGCTCCCAGTTGCGGGCAAAGGCGTGATCCGGCCCGATCAGCTCGAGATCGAGGCGTCCGATGCGGGTCCGCCAATCCTGCGTGGGACCGGGGTCCTTGTCGTTGCCAGCATGAAGGCCGGTGTGGTCCTCGCAGGAAGCAACAGATGTCAGGCGTGCCATGGCTGGGCCTTTCTCAGGGTTGCGCAACAATGATCTCCGTTCCGGCCGCACGGAGAGCGGTTGCCAGGGCTCCCTCTGGTTGCCGATCGGTAACCAGACGATCGATATCGGTCCAATGCGCGAAGACGGTGAGCGCACGCTGGTCAAACTTGCTGTGATCGGCCACCAGGATGGCTTCCGCGGCGCGCTTGGCCATCGCGCCATAGATGGCGCCGGCCTCGTCGTCGGCATCGTTCGCGCCGCGCGCGCTGATGCCGGTCGCGCTCACGATGGCGCGGTTGGCCTCATAGCTGTTGATGTTCGCGATCGTCTGCGTGCCGAACACATAGCCTTCGTTGGGGTGATAGCGGCCGGGACAGCAGAGCACGCGGATCGACGGATTGACAGCCAGCGCGGCCGCGATCGCGTAATCATGGGTGATCACGGTGACATCGTGCGCGCGCGAAGCCAGCCGTCTTGCGATGTGAAACGTGGTAGCGCCGGCGCCGAGCATCAGCACCTCGTTCGGCAGGATGAGGTCGGCGATTACCGCGGCCATCGCCTCGCGCTCGGCGATCATGATCGCCTTGCGATCGGTCAGCGCCGGCTCGAGTGCGAAGGGACGGGACGCCCCGCCATATGTGCGGTTGATAAGCTTCTGCTCCTGAAGCTCCATCAGATCGCGCCGGATGGTCTCGCCGGAGACGCCGAGCACGGCGGCGAGCTCGGAAGCCCGCAGCGTCGGCGCGGCGGTGAGTTGCGAGATGATGTGCTTGTGGCGCGCGAGCTTCGAGAGGCGGTCGCCGTCGGCCTTTCGTGGCCGCTTGTCGGCCGCAGCAGGGGCGTCATCAGTCATTCCGCTGTCTCTCCGGCTGCAAACCTCTCCAGCGTCCGCCTCATGATCGTTCCCCAAGCGATGTTGTGAGTCCACACCAATTATGTGGCATATTCCCCATTTTTTGGGCGCCGCGCTGCCTATGCTCTTCGCAAAGGGATCGCAGTGATCGCATAAGATACTGAAACATATGGAATATGTTTTTGGAATGCGGAGCGCATGCCTGACGTTCTGATGTCTTGTGCCTGCAATCCGCTTTTCAATTGTGGGAATTCGCACATAGATCCAAGGTCGTAGCGGAACGGCTGGGGCATGATCGCTGCAGGGGACGGCTTTGGTCCGCGCAGGCCGCGGGCCAAAGGGAAGGCGGGCGATGCAGCAGGAAAAAGAGATTCTGGCGTTGAACGCCTTCGATCAGGGCCGGGTGTCGTCAATCGACCCGGCGCTCGGCGAGGCGGTGCAACGGCGCCTGCGGTCCTTCGGAAAGGCCTCGGTCCTGTTCTATCAGGAGCCGATCCGGATGGCGCGCGCTGAAGGCGTCTACATGTTCGACGTCGATGGCCGGCGCTATCTCGATCTCTACAACAACGTCCCGTCGGTCGGGCATTCGCATCCGCGCGTCGTCGAAGCGATCAGCCGTCAGGCCGGCCTGCTCAGCACGCACACACGCTATCTCAACGACGTCGTCGATGGCTATGCCGAGCGTCTCCTTGCGACGTTTCCGCGCGGGATCAATCATCTGGTTCTGACTTGCACCGGCAGCGAGGCGAATGACCTGGCGCTGCGGGTTGCGAAAGTGGCGACCGGGCGGACGGGCTTCATCGTCACGGAGACCGCCTACCACGGCAACAGCACAGCCGTGACCGATGTCTCGCCGTCCTCGCGTCCCGGTCAGCCGCTGCCGCCCTACGTGCGCGCCGTTCCCGCACCCGAGATGTATCGCAATCCGGTCGGCGATCCTGGCCAGCGCTTCGCTGAGAGCGTTGCCGCAGCGATCACCGATCTTGAGCGCAGCGGCTTCGGCTTTGCCGCGCTGCTGGTCGACACGATCTTTTCGAGCGACGGTATCTATGCCGACCCTGCCGGCTTCCTGGCACCCATCGTGAAGCTCGTCCACGACCGTCAGGGACTGTTCATCGCCGACGAGGTGCAGCCCGGCTTCGGACGAACCGGGGCGGCGATGTGGGGCTTCGCGCGCCATGGCGTCGTCCCCGACATCGTCACGATGGGCAAGCCCATGGGCAACGGCTTTCCGATGGGCGGCGTCGCCATGCGCGCCGCGCTGCTCGATGGCTTCGCCGCGGAGGTGAAGTACTTCAACACCTTCGGCGGCAACCCGGTGGCCGCGGCCGCAGGCCTTGCCGTGCTCGACGTCATCGAGGACGAGGGCCTGATGCAGAACGCGCGCGAGGCCGGCCGTCAACTGATGGATGGATTGCGTGAGATCGGCAATCGCCACGTGACCATCGGAGACGTTCGTGGCGCCGGCCTGTTCATCGGGCTCGAGCTGGTGCGCGACCGCGACAGCAAGGAGCCCGCGGCGGAGCATGCGAGCCTGCTGATCAACCGCCTGCGCCAGCGCGGCATCCTGGTCGGTGCTGCGGGTCCCTTCGGCAATACGCTCAAGATTCGTCCGCCGCTGTGCTTCGGCAAGGACCACGCCGACATATTCATCACCGCTTGCGACGAGGAGTTGCGCGAGATCGCCGCGTCCTGACGCGATCGCCGATAGCCCGCGATGTCACCAAAGCCGAAGATTTGATCACCATGGATGCAAGAAGCATAAAAACCGCCGCCGAGGCGAAGGCTCTTGTCGAGGAGCGGGGCTTGTCCCACGTCAAGCTCGGCATCGTCGATCTCGACGGTGTCATTCGCGGAAAATATCTCGCGCGCGACAAGTTCGTCGGTGCGCTTGAGGCGGGCTTCAGCTTCTGCGACATCGTGTTCGGCTGGGACTCCAACGACCAGATGTACGACAATGGTGCCTTCACCGGCTGGCACACGGCCTTTCCCGACGCGACCGCGCGCATCGATCCTTCGAGCTGCCGCGATGTGCCGACGGAAGAGAACATGCTGTTCTTCCTCGGCGAGTTCGAGGGCGCCGCGGCCGGGCTGTGTCCGCGCCGGCTGCTGCGCCGCGTCATCGATCGCGCCGAAGCCATGGGGTTCTCGCCGTCCGTGGCCGCGGAGTTCGAGTTCTTCGTGTTCGACGAGACACCGCACAGCGTGCGCGAGAAGGGCTTTCGCGGCCTGAAGAATCTCACGCCGGGCTGGTTCGGCTATTCCATGCTGCGCGCCTCCGTCGAGTCGGAATTTCATCGCTCGCTGCTCAAGCTCTGCAACGAGATGGACATGCCGGTCGAAGGCCTGCACACCGAGACCGGACCCGGCGTGCTGGAGGCCGCGATCCAATACACCGATGCGCTCGCCGCTGCCGACCGCGCCGTGCTGTTCAAGACCTTCTCCAAGGTCTGGGCCGAGCGTCAGGGCAAGATGCTCACCTTCATGGCCAAGTGGTCGAACACCTATCCCGGGCAATCCGGGCATCTGCATCTGTCGCTGCGCGACCGGGACGGCAAGCCGGTCTTTCACCAGGGCGGCAGACCCGGCAACATGTCCGACATCATGCGCTGGTTCGTCGGCGGCCAGCAGGCGCTGCTGCCGGAGCTGCTTGCGATGGTTGCCTCGACCGTGAACAGCTACTCGCGCCTGATCCCCGGCTTCTGGGCGCCGACCGACGCGACCTGGGGAATCGAGAACCGGACCTGTGCGCTGCGCGTCATTCCCGGCAAGCCGTCGAGCCAGCGCGTCGAGTACCGCGTCGCCGCCGCCGACATCAATCCGTATCTCGCAATCGCGGCTGCGCTTGGATCGGGCCTCTGGGGAATCGAGCACCGGATCGAACCGGACGAGCCGATCACCGGCAATGCCTATGACCGCAAGCATCCGCCCGTGCGCGCGTTTCCGCGTACACTCTCGGAAGCGGCTTATCGGCTGGTCGCTTCGCAGGAGGCGCGCAACCTGTTCGGCGACGTCTTCGTCGATCACTACGCGATGACGCGGCAGTGGGAGGAGCGCGAGTTTCGCAAGGCCATCACCGACTGGGAGCTCGCGCGCTACTTCGAGATCATCTGAGACCGATCCTGCTTCGAAGACGAGTGACATCACGTGAACGATATCGTCTGCATTTCTCCGGTCGACGGCAACGAGGTTGCGCGGCGGCCCGTCGCAACCGGTGCTGAGGTCGCAGCGGCTCTCGCGCAAGCGCGGAAAGCGCAGCAGGAATGGTCAAGGGTGCCGCTCGCCGAGCGGAAGGCCATGATGCTCGCCTTCCTGCACGAGATGCGGGTGCAGAACGACGAGGTCGTTCCGGAACTCGCGATGCAGATGGGCCGGCCGGTGCGCCATGGCGGCGAACTACGTAGCCTGGAAGAGCGCGTCTGCGCACTGGTCGAGCTCAGCGATGAGGCGCTGGCGCCGATCGTGCCGGCCGAGCGTCCCGGCTTCCGCCGCATGATCAAGCGCGTCCCTGCCGGCATCGTGCTGGTGATCGCGCCCTGGAACTATCCCTATCTCACGGCGGCTAACACCATCGTGCCGGCGCTGCTGGCCGGTAATGCCGTGATCCTAAAGCATGCCGCACAGACCCTGCTGGTCGGCGAGCGCTTCCAGGCGGCACTGGACCGGGTTGGCCTGCCCAAGGGCTTGTTCAGGACGCTCACGCTCGACCGTGGCATGACCAGGGAGTTGATCTCGTCGCGCTCGGTCGACCACGTGAACTTCACCGGCTCGGTCGCCGGCGGCCGGGCGGTCGAACGGGCAGCAGCCGGGACATTCACTAGCCTTGGGCTGGAGCTCGGCGGAAAGGATCCGGCCTATGTGCGGCCGGACGCCGATTTCGATTTCGCGGTCGAGCAGCTCGTGGACGGCGCCTTCTACAATTCTGGCCAGTGCTGCTGTGGCATCGAGCGGATTTACGTGCATGAGCGCATCTATGACTCCTTTGTCGACGCCTTTGCCGGCCTGACCGCGCGCTACCGGCTCGGCAATCCGCTGTCGCAGGACACAACGCTCGGCCCGATGGCGGCGACACGCTTTGCCGATACCGTCCGCGCCCATATCGGCGAGGCCGTGGCAAAAGGCGCGCGGCCTCTGATCGATCCAGCCCGGTTTCCGGCGGACAAGGTCGGTACCGCCTATCTGATGCCTCAGGTCCTGGTCGGCGTCGATCACTCCATGCAGGTGATGATGGAGGAGAGTTTCGGGCCCGTGGTCGGCCTCATGAAGGTCTCCTCCGATCAGGAGGCGATTGGCCTGATGAACGACAGCCCGTATGGCCTGACTGCATCGGTCTGGACCGAGGACGCCGCCGCAGCCGAACGCATCGGTGACGGTATCGCAACGGGCACCATATTTATGAACCGCTGCGATTATGTCGATCCCGCTTTGGCATGGACCGGCGTCAAGGACACCGGACGTGGTGCCGCCATGTCGCGCCTCGGCTTCGAGGCGCTGACGAGACCCAAATCATTCCACCTTCGCATCGAGCACTGAGAGCAGCACATGGACGTTCAGATCACCGGCGCCTGGAATTTTCCGACGCGCGTCGTCACCGGCGCGGGCCGCATTGCCGAGCTTCCCGAGGCGTGCAGGACCAACGGCCTCACCAGGCCGCTCCTGGTTACCGATCACGGGCTCGCCAAGACCGATCTCATCGCCGGCATCGTCGACCGCGTGCGCGAGTCGGGCATTCCGCTCGCCGTGTTTTCCGACGTGAAGGCCAATCCGACCGAAACCAACCTGACGGCCGGCGTCGAAGCCTTCAAGGCCGGCGGTCATGACGGCGTGATTGCGGTGGGTGGAGGTTCGGCGCTGGACGTCGGAAAATGTGTGGCCTTCATGGTGGCGCAGTCGCGGCCGGTCTGGGATTTCGAGGACGTCGGCGATTGGTGGACGCGCGCCAACACTGAGGGCATCGCGCCGATCATTGCGGTGCCGACGACGGCAGGCACGGGGTCCGAGGTCGGCCGCGCCGGCGTGATCACCCGTGAGGATACCCATGAGAAGAAGATCATTTTCCATCCCATGATGATGCCCAGGATCGCAATTGAGGATCCCGAGCTCGCGGTCGGTCTCTCGCCGTTTCTCACCATGGCAACCGGCATGGATGCGCTGTCGCACTGCTTCGAGGCCTACTGCGTCAAGGTATTTCACCCGCTTGCCGACGGCATCGCGCTGGAGGGGATGAAGATCGTCGACAGCTATCTGCCGCGTGCGGTCGAGAACGGTCGCGACCTCGAAGCGCGCGCCTACATGTTCGCTGCGGCCTCGATGGGAGCCACTGCGTTCCAGAAGGGGCTGGGCGCGATCCACTCGATATCCCATCCGGTCGGCGCCCGATACGATACTCATCACGGGCTGACCAATGGTGTGGTCTTCCCTTATGTCCTGGTCTGCAACAAGGCTGCGATCGCCGACAAGATTCCGCACATTGCCCGCGCGCTCAACCTGCCGGGCCAAGACTTCCATGCCGTGCTGTCCTGGCTGTTGGCCTTCCGCAAGAAGCTCGGCGTGCCGCATACGCTCGCCGAACTCGGGGTGAAGGAGACCGATGCCGGAACGATCGCGGCGGATGCCGTCAAGGATCCGACGGCGGGTGCCAATCCGCGGCCGTTGACCGAGCCCGAGTTCAAGCAGCTGACGCTGGCCGCCATTCGAGGCGATCTTGGAAGCTGAGCCGTGCTGAGGCTGCTCGTTCTCGAGGGCAATACTCTGGCCGGCCGGCGACGGATCGCCGAGACGGCGGGCGCAATGCCTGCGGAGAGCTATGCGGCGGTCCTGCGGTCGCTTGCACCTCGCGTCGTCGTCGACATCGCGACGCCGGCGGATGCGAGCTTCGCGCTGCCGCAACCGCTCGAAGCTTACCCCGGCATCGCGATCACGGGATCGGCCCTCAATATCTACCAGCGGGAGGTCGAAGCGCTGCGGCAGATCGACCTCGTGCGCGAGATCTTCGTTCGCGGCGTGCCAATGTTCGGCTCGTGCTGGGGCTTGCAGCTCGCGACGGTCGCGGCGGGCGGCGAGGTCGGTCTCAACCCGGCGGGACGCGAGGTCGGATTCGCGCGAAGGATTATGCTGACGGCTGAAGGCCGCGCTCATCCCATGCATGCTGGTCGTGCGGCGGTTTTCGACGCGCCGGCCATCCACAGCGATATTGTCACCCGCCTTCCGCAGTCCGCAACCGTCACCGCCTGGAATACCATGTGCGAGGTTCAGGCGGCGGAGATCCGTTTCGGTCGCGGGCTATTCTGGGGCGTGCAGTATCATCCCGAATATCGCCTGCACGACGTCGTCGCCGTCATCCGGCGCTACGGACAGCTCCTGGTTGACGAGGGTTTCTTTGCCGATCTGGACGCGCTCGCGCGTTATGCTGCCGACCTCTCGGCGCTCGACGTGGACGAACGGCGTGGCGATCTCGCCTGGAAATTGGCACTTCACCGCGACATTCTGAGCCATGATTGCCGGCAGACCGAGCTGAGGAACTGGATCGCATCGCTGGAGCAGACATGACCGCATTGCATGACCTCATCGCGCGCTTTGCCAGGATCGGTGCGACCGACGACGGTGGCGTGTGTCGGCTGGCTGGAACGGCGCGCGACAAGGAGGCGAGGGACCTCTTCTTGCACGAGATCGCCGATCGCGGCCTTGTTCCGAGGATCGATGCGATCGGCAATCTGTTTGGCGTGGCGATGCTGGCGCCGGCGTCCACGGACGTCGTCATGACCGGCTCGCACCTCGATTCCCAGCCGACGGGAGGACGATATGACGGGGTCTTCGGCGTGCTCGCCGGGATCCTTGCGGTCGAGGCCGTCAGGGAGCGTTGCCGTGCCAATCCCGGCGCCGCCCGACGCAACCTCGCCGTCGTGAACTGGACCAATGAGGAGGGTGCCCGCTTCCAGCCCAGCCTGACCGGCAGCTCGGTTTTCGCCGGCGCCCTGAGCCTGAAGGATGCATATACGTGCAGCGACGCAGAGGGCGTCACCCTGGGCGAGGCGCTGTCCGCGATCGGCTATTGCGGGACGACGCCGCTCGAACACAATCCGGTGCGCTATGTCGAGCTGCATGTGGAGCAGGGCGATCGCCTGGAGCGGGCGGCCGCCGACATTGCCGCAGTGTCCGGCGCGTGGATGACGCGCAAGATATCGGTGATGTTCGAAGGCGACTACTCGCACACCGGACCGATGCCGATGGCGCTCCGCCGCGACGCCCTGCGCGCAGCGGCCCGGGCGATCGAGGCGCTGTACCAGGAGATCGCGAGCGAGACAGCGGGCGCCCATGCCTCCGCGGCGCGCATCAGCGTTTATCCCAACTCGCCGAATGTCGTGGCGGGCCGTGTTCGGGTCTGGTTCGAGATCCGGCATGAGGACGAAGCCGTGGTCTCAGCGATCAGCGACCGCTTTCTGCGGCGAATTGAGCGTGAGTCGGGCGAGATTGGCGTTGGTCTCTCGATCGTAGCCGACGAGAGGCGAGCGGGGACCGTGCTCGATCCCGGCGGCGTGGCACTGGTCCTTTCTGCCGCCGCGGATCTCGGTTTCAAGGCCATGACGCTCAAGACCATTACCGGCCACGACGCGCTGGCGATCCAGAAATCTGTTCCGTCCTCGTTGATCTTCGTCCCGAGCCAGGGCGGGCTCAGCCACAATCCGCGCGAGTTCACGGCGCCCGCGGCCCTCGACAAGGGCTACGCCGTGCTGACCGAGGTGCTGTGGAGAATGGTCACCGCGAAGGCGTGAGGCGTTTCGGGTGCGATGATCCCATGGACGATGAAGGGACACCACCCGACAAGTTGATTTGCTGGCGGGCCCGGCGGGACTCGAATCTGCAACCAGATGAGCGACGAGCGTCTCTGACACGAACTCCTGACACACCCTCCGGCGTCGTGAACGATTTCGGTGCGCGAACTTGCGCACGAACGAAAAGAGCACGTATCTGGTGCGGTTTCTGGTGCGGTGGCCGCGCTGCGGGCAACCGGGACCCAGTAAGATCTTGATCTTCTTGGTGGGCCCGGCAGGACTCGAACCTGCAACCAGACCGTTAAGAGCGCAGCGAACATCCGGAATATCTGAGCATTTTCAACAAAGCTCGCGCATTCTTGCGCACGTTCGTGCGCGTTTGTTCACGGGGTTTCTGTGGGATTTCTGGTGGGCGGCTTTTCTTTCCTTGCGGCTGCGGCCCATTTGATCATGTCGGCTTTCGGGTGGAGACCGGAAGTCATGCGCCGTCGACAGAAACGACGCGATTGACCAAATTCGGACCTATCGAAATCGAAAAAGCACTTAACTTGGATGGGACTGAAGGGCTGAGACGGGCGCCACTGCGGCCTTAACTACGGAAGTCCTTTTGTCGCCGTAAAGGGATTGAACCCCCGTTCTGCAAGAGCAGCCCACGAAGCTGCGCCAAGATGTGGCAATCGGAAATAGAGCCGTGGCTTGGCCGGATCGGTATCCAACATGAACCCAGTCGGTAGCCCTCGGACACTTGTGGCATAGAATCCGGCATCCGGCGACCTCTGGGATTCGATGACAGCGACCAACGATTTTGCCTCTCCAGTCCTGCCGAGCAATTCCAGCAAGAGAGCCATTTGGCCGGTCCCTTCGGTCCACACACCATCTCGGTCTTCACCGTAAGAAAAGCCCTTGTCGACGCTCATTCGCTGTTCGGCGGTAGTAATTGCCGATGCAAATTTCTTGGCCGCTCCGGCGAGTGCCATTAAGGGCCAGACTTGAGCATCAAGTGCCAAAATCGGATTGCGCGTGACGCCGTCTTCGGCGGTGCCTGCTGCGAAACAGGCGCATGCCGGATCCCACATCGTATTTACGAAGTGCTCAGCAGCTGTTGCCATATCACGCCAGCGCGAATCGCCCGTGCGGGTTGCAAGAAGGCCAAACGCGGCGGCGAGGTCAGTATTGTGTTCGGTCGATTTCCATGTCCGTACGTCGGGCGTCGGTTCGTGCCCAAAAGTACCGCCCGTGAAACCGCCAGTACCGCGCGTGTCGGCCCATTGCGCGACCCAGGTGGCAAGCCGTGCCGCACCATCGCGGAACCGAGAGCTGGCACTCACATCGTCAATCGATAGCAAAGCCAACATTGCCCATGCAACGTTGCCATTATCGCTGCCCACCTGATATCGATCTTCTAACCACTTGTTCTGAGTATTGTCCCACCAACCCGGAAGTTTGGCGAAGCCACTCGCCACCACACCCGCGGCGTAAGCGTTCCGGAGCCGTCCATCATGCCAGGTCCGGTCGTTATCGATGGCCCAGAGAATCGCCGTGCCGATCCGAGATGCTTTGTCTCGCTCACCGCAACCGACCAATGCGATGGCGGCCACCGCATTGTCATAAAGGTATGCGGCGCCATGGAGAGGCCCCGATTCCACGGTCGGATAGCTGGGCAAGAACAACGGCCCTGGCGGTGCCTTGTCGATTAGACCAGCGAGGTAACCGCATGCAGACGCTTCTGGTGTTGCTAAAGCCCGTAGTGGAGTGGCGGCAATAATGATTATGAAAGTCGTTACGATCCATACGGAGGTTTCTATTCGGGCCACTTGCTGTTCTCCGGGGTGGACGATGATCCTATATACCCATCGGCGATATCTGGAAGTGGCCCATCTTGGACCTGCGAACGTCGCCAGCCAATGTCCGATTGTCGCGCAGAAGCAGACGTCTTAGCAGCCGACTTTCCTGTTGAATGACGTACGAGCACGCCGTCTCAGACGGCCAACCATATGATCGTCATTTGCGCGAATCCGTCCGCGTTCGACGACATTCGTTCGACTTCGTCGTAGAATATCTGTGGGGAAAATCACCGGCAAAGCGGCACGCAGTTCGGTAAGTGTTTGATCTTCTGGTGGGCCCGGCAGGACTCGAACCTGCAACCAGACCGTTATGAGCGGCAGGACAAGGGATGCGGCCGTTGATTTTTCAGCATTTTTTGTGATGGTTGGCCGCGTTTATCGCTCTTGGAGGGATCGTTTCTGGTGCGAAACTGGTGCGGTTGGCCGAGCTTCCGATCCCGACCGCCGAACGGCCTGGCTCGTAGGTTCGACTTCCACTCTCTCCGCCAGCTCCTTTGCGCCCTTCACATCAACGACATACCGCGGACCTGCCGATCGGCATCGTTCGACGGGCCGCGCGTCGCGAATCCAGTGCTCGCCGCCAGCGCTCAATGTTCCACGAGTGGCGGCACCCATCACGCCGGTGGTGCGGCCGCGATCGGCCTCGCTCCAGCAGCTGCCAGCGCAGATCCCGACCAACGAACAGGAAGCCCTCGCGCCGGAAAGCGCGAACGCGAGCCGCGGTGCCGACCAAATACGGATGTGCAATTACGGCTTGTCGAGGATCGCGTCGATCATCCTGTTTATTGCCTCGCGCGCATCCATCCGCATTCTCGGATTGGGCTTGACCAATTGCAGAATGACATGACCATGCACCTCGACCAGCATCCGATCGACGGTCTCTTCGACCGGTAGGTCGCCACGGATTTCGCCGAGCTCCTTGCCTTCCCTGAAGAGCTTGATCCAGAACCGGCGCTGCTTGTCGAAGCGTCTGGTTTGAATCGCCTGAATTTCAGCGTCGCGGGTGCTCATTGCGACATAGTTTATCCAGAATCGCCACCAGCGCTCCTTGGGCGACTGCAATGCGTAGGATAGAGCAATGCGGCGAAGCTGGGCAGCTGGCGAGCCCTTATACTGATCCCAGTCGTCCGGCAATTCATAACCAGATTCCAGCGCAGCGGCGATCAATGCTTCCTTGCTGCGAAAATGGTACGTGATGGTGCCCAGGCTTACCTTGGCAGCATCGGCAACTTGTCGCATCGTGAGATTCTCGATCCCTTGCTCCGCAATGAGATCATACACCACGCCGGCAATATGCTTCTGCTGCAATTGCCCGCGAGTTTCAGGCGGTGGTGTCCGTTTGAAGGAATTGACGCTCATTTGCGTTGTTGCGCTCGTGCGTTAGGTAGCCACGCTTGGCGTGTCAGTGTCGTAAGCGGAATAGCGTCCGCAATTCAGTCTTGATCACCTTGCCGGTACTGTTCCTCGGCAATTCGCGCAAGAACACCACGTGCTTCGGCTTCTTGTAGCTCGCCAGCTCAGAGGCGCACCATCGAATCAATTCGTCCTCGGTGAGCATCACATCCACCTCAGGCTCGATGAACGCGGCAACGGCTTCTCCGTAAACGTCGTCGGGGACGCCTACGACGGCGGCGTCGGCAACCCCGCTATATCGGAGCAGCACTTGCTCGACCTCCTTGGAGTAGATGTTGTATCCGCCGGATAGCACCATGTCCTTCTTGCGGTCGACAATATAGAGAAATCCATCCGCGTCGAAACGGCCGATATCGCCTGTCTTGAACCAGCCTTCCTGGAAGGCGTCTCGCATCGCCTGCGGTTGATTGAAGTAAGTCCTGAACAGCAGATATTGTCCGGGCAACCCGCATCTGACCCAAATCTCGCCTGCTTCGCCGGTGTTGACCGTCTGTCCGTCTGCATCGACGAGGCGCATTTCGACGCCGGGAGTGACGCGACCGACCGAAGCCCCATGGTCGAACTGTTCGTCCGGCTTGAGCATCGCCAGCGAGCCGGCCTCCGTCATTGCGAAAAATGAAAATATCTCGAGCTTCGGCAGCGCCTTTAGCAAACGCCGCTTGATCTCGGCTGGAAAGGCCTCGCCCGTTGCGACCAGCACGCGCAATGAACTGAATCGGGTCGGTTCAGCCTCGATGACGGGCAACATCATTCTTCCGACGGTCGGAACGATCGAAATCAAGCTGATCTTTTCGGCCTCGATCAGTTGCATCGCTTCATTCACGTCAAAGCGCGGCATGATATACAGTGTCGCGCCCAACACGGCCATGTTGCCGACCCGTGCAAATGCCGTGCGATGCGCAAGCGGCGTCGTCACGACGATGCGATCATCGGGCGACAGCTTCCAATACATCGCGTTCAGGAAGCCGTTTCCGACGATATAGTTCGCCTGCGTGGTGATGACGCCCTTGGGGTGTCCAGTCGTACCGGACGTGTAGGAAATCATGCAATCGTCGTGCTCGGAAGGCCGTTCAATTGGTTCCGGTTGACATGCGAGCATCGACGCAATGGAAAGTTCAGTCGGGTCGTCGGAAGGCCCGACCACGAAGCGGCGGACGGCGCCTCCACGGCAGATATGATCGACCACTTCACGCTCGCCTTCGCTGAAGAAGACCGCGGCTGGCGCCGCGTCAGCAAAGATGGTCGCAATCTCGTTGGTCGACAATCGCATGTTGATCGGCATCGCTAGCGCGCCACTCTTCACGATCGCGAAGAACACTGTGACGAACTCGCAGCAATTGGGCAGGCACATTGCCACCCGATCACCGATAGCAACGCCCGACTTCCGCAGTGCGGTCGCTATACGAGCACTGTCCTCGTACAATTGACGAAACGTCACGCGGGTCTCGCCGCAGACGAGTGCGGCTTTGTCAGGGAACGCCTGCGCTTGCGCAGCCAGATAAGATGCAAGCTTCACGGCGCGACCCGTACAGGAGCGAAGTCGGGATAGACGGTCTCGTCGTTTAGCCGGTCCCAGCGAACCTCGACCGGCATGCCGATGACAACTTCGTCCTCTGAACAATCGACGAGATTGCACAGAAACCGCACTCCCTCCGCGAGGTCGACATAGGCACACAGGTAAGGCACCCGCGCCTCATGACCGGGCCAGGGCGAGCGCGTTACCGTCCACGAATAGACTGTGCCCTTTCCCGAGGTCTCGCGCCATTCGATCGTATGTCGGCCGGTATAGAGACTAATCGGCCGCGGATAGTGCTGGTATCTTTGCGTCTGTGTGCAGAACTGCAGCATGAGTTTGCCGCGCTTGGCCCCGCCCCAAAACTCCTTGGTATCGAGATAGGAGCCGATCTTCGGCAGTGGACGCTGGGGCTTGATGTTGTCGTTGATCATATTATTGCTCCAGGATCATCACACCGGACGTACACCAGTTGCGCGCGTAGGGAATGCCGCCGATGCCGGTCACCATAGCATTCCGGGTTCTCTTGATTTGGCGCGGGCCGCCGTCACCAAACATTTGCCGAACGGCCTCAACCAGATTGAGCCCGCCGCCCGCGAGACCTGGTTGACCCGCAGATATCTGACCGCCTCCGGTGTTGAGGGGCAAATCGCCCTTGAACGTCATGTCCCGGCTCAGGACAAAATCCGCACCCGCACCCTGTGGGCAGAAGCCAATCTGCTCAAGCTGCAACATGATGGCGATAATGAAGTCGTCGTATGGATGGAACGACTGGATGTCCGAAGCTTCGAGCCCGGCCTGCTTGAGCGCCCGCGGGCCGACCTCAAGAAACCCGGAATCCATGATTTCAGTCATCGGCTCGGTCACCTTGTAGTGCGTCCTTTCCGCGTAGCCCGTCGGATAGACCGCCTTGAGACCCCGCCTCGTCGCTTCCGCTGCCGACATCACCAGAACGGCATTCGCACCATCACAGACCATGACGCTGTCCAGCACACGCAGCGGGTCGGAGACCAACTTCGAATTCAGATAGTCGTGCTCGGTCATCGGCTTGCGCAGGCGCGGACAAGCATTGTCATTCAAGATCGAGTGCTGCCGCTGGGTGACCGCCAGCTTTGCCAATGCGTCCCTGTTCAAGCCGTAGAGATGGTCATAGCGGCGCATGATCATGCCGAAGGCGCCGACAGGTCCGCGCAAGCCGGTTGGATATTGAAACTCGTGCCGCTGTGCACCTTGCTCCGGCGTCGCGCCACTGGATTGCGCGTCTGCTGCAAGAACCAACGCAATCGAGCACATGCCGCCGCGGATCGCCATTGCTGCCCGCGCTACGCCGCCGATGCTCGATACGCCGCCCAATCCCATCAGTTCGAGCCAGCTCGGCGAGATGCCCAGTACGTCCGCCATGTATTGCGCCCAAAATGGATTCGCGCTCTCGCTCATGGTCTCCGAAACGGAAAGCCCATCGATTTCAGACTTATCGACATTGGTCCGGACCAAGATCTCGTCGAGAGCGTCTCCCGCAAGCTCATAGGATGTACGCCCGGTGCGGACATCTATTTTTGTTTCAGAGTACCCTACGATCGCAACGTCTCTCATGGCGCCCTCTATCCGTCGACAGCAAACTGTACATCTGTACGAATAGTCGTACAAGTGTACAAATTGGATGCGCGCCGGCAGGACAGGCGACTGCTTCCGCGACATCCAGTGGGCCCGGTTGTCCGCCTCACGCTTCCGTCGAAGCAGGCCACCACGCGGATTCCGTTTCTGCGTTTGACGAGTGCCGGCGCGGACGGGCAGCGCGGCCAGCGAAAAATGACTGAGATCGAACCCTCAGGAGGTGGGCGCGCTTTCAGAGATCAGTGTGCCGAGTTCACCAAATTCCTTGAGGATGTCGGAAACTTCGGCGCCTGCTGCTTCAGACAGGGGAGACTGCGGTTCAGCGGGCAATCCGACGTCGTATCCCTGCAAGCCAAGGCCATACTTGATGCAGGCTGCCAGGTTGAACCTTGCGAAGACCTCGTTGACGCGCCATAGCCGGCGTTGAAGAGCAGCCGCCTCTTCCCAGCGCCCGGCGACTGACAGATCATAAAGTCTGACGCTCGTGCGGGGCAGGATGCAGGCCGGACCTGCCATCCATCCCAATCCTCCCAGCATCATGACGGCGACCGGAACGTGAGAAGAAGCTGCAAAGATGCCAAGTTGGGGGCATCGGTTCATGATTGAAAGGAGCCGCCCCGTGTTGTTGGAGGCGTCTTTCACGTACTGAATTTGGGGATGGTTGGCGAGGCGTTCGATAACGTCAATCGAAAGGTCGGTCTTCTGGAACTGGGGATTTGTGTAGATCAAGAGTGGCAAAGCGACCGAATCCGCAACGGCACGAAAGTAGCTTTCGATTTGCCTCTCATCCAACGGGAAGTATGACTCGAGTACCAGGAGGATGCAGTCAGCTCCCAGTTCCTTGCAGCGCCTGGCTTGCCGGATGGCCTCGCGAGTCGTGGTGGCTGCGACGCCGGCGATAACAGGCACCCGCCCTTGGGTCGCATCGGCAGTGTGTCGCACGACGTCGGCACGAGCGTCGGCATTGAGATAGGCATATTCGCCCGTCGAACCGAGAGCTGCGAGACCATGCACGCCGGCCTTGATCAGATCATCGCAAATGGCCCGTAACGCGGGACCATTGACAGTCCCGTCGCTTCGAAGCGGCGTCGGAAGATAGGGAAACACTCCTCGAAACTTCGTCATAGACCGCTCCGCCCAGGTGCATCTGCCGCAAAGTATACCTATGTTGACTATTTGGTCAACTAAGGACATCATGCGGCGGAAACAATCTGGCCCCGGCTCTGCGGAGGGGTGGCGAACAGAGGAGATGGTTTGCATGGCCATGACCATGAACGGCGAAGTCCAGCTTCTGGCGTCTCGTGAGGCGGTATGGGCGAAGTTGAACGATCCCGAGGTGCTCAAGGCGTGCATTCCCGGTTGCGAGGAGCTTGAACCGACGGACGACGGCGGCTTTCGTGCGGTTGCCAAAATGAAGGTCGGCCCGGTGTCGGCCCGCTTCAAGGGACGCGTAACGCTTAGCGATCTCGACCCGCCCAATGGCTACAAGATTTCCGGTGAAGGAGAGGGCGGAGTCGCCGGCTTCGCCAAAGGAGGTGCGACGGTGCTTTTGGTTGAAAAGGACGGTGGCACGCTGCTGACTTACAATGTCGAAGCCCAAATCGGCGGGAAGCTTGCGCAGTTGGGGCAGCGCCTGATCCTTGGCTCGGCCAAAAAACTGGCAGACCAGTTTTTCGGCAACTTTGCCAAAGAAGTACAGATCTGAGTCATTTGACGGGCCGATCACGCATTCCACGAACCGACGTCCCCCGAGACGATCCTAGAGGGCAGCGCGGATCGACGCGGTGAGCAGCAGCTCCGGTAAGACCGCCAGTCTGCCTCTATGTTGACTAGTTAGTCAACATAGAGTACAACCCGGATGACGTGGCGGCACCAGTTGTGGTCGGCTTTTCCATCTAAGGCGATATGCGAAAGGTTGGGCCGGTGCCCGCCGACGCTAGGCGAAACCAGATTGTTTTGAAGACAGGAGAACTAGATGGCTACGGCAAGGCACGCTCGCTCGAAGGAGCTTGAATCGGCTTCATTGGAGCAGATCATGGATCGCTACGTCGCGCGTTATGCCGACCGCCGCGCGGATTGGGCGGCGTTCGAGGACGCCAAGATCGAAGGCTTCAAGCGCGCGCAACACCGCTTCATCGGCGCTGGCGGCTCGGGCAAGCACAACGACGTCGCGGCGATCCCGCCCGGGAATTTCACTCTTTCGATCATGTTCGTCCCTCCCGGGCAGGGCAATGCCGCTCATACCCATGAGGTCGAAGAAGTATTCTTTGTCCTGCAGGGGCACCTCGACGTCTTCGTGCAGGACGAAGATGGCCGCAAGATCAGCAAACGCCTGGGTCCATGGGAATGCATTTCCTGTCCGGCCGGTGTGATCCACGGCTACGATAACAACAGTCTCGAGCCCGTCTACTTCCAGGTCATGCTCGGTCGCGCCAAGCCCGAAACGATGGGGTACGCGGATGACGAGCTCTACAAGCGCCGCGATGAGCACTTGAAGGCGTCGTAGGAGGCCAGTTTCTCCCGAGCGCCTGAGCCTTTCTGTGACGGAGGGGATGGCGCTGAACTCGGGCCGGCGGATCACGCAAGGATCAGGCCGGCCCGCTTTTTGATCGTTTGGATCAAGCTGTACGGCGCCAGCACGGATGTTTTCGGATTAGACGGCAAGGTCGCTGATCGAATCGAAGCCGAAATCTCGCCGAACGCGCCGCGCGCCACAAACGAGTGATTGTTGCCGTCGGCGGCAGGATCGACAATCAAGCGCACTTTCGTTTTCTCGAAGCCGAGCCCGGCCAGCGCCAGTGCCGCGACGACGTTGGCATTCTGCGGAAACTGGAGCGCGGCCGTTCGTGCATCGGATTCGAAAAACGCGGTCGCCTGCCTGACGGAGATCAGATCGATCAATTGCTCCGCCCGGGTACCTTTCCAAGCCTGCGGCGCCTTGCGGCCGGAATATTCCACCGAATCGAGGCCGGCTTCACGAGCGGCGCTGACCGCATCGATGCCGCCGAGTGCGCCGCCTGGTATCAGCAGGCGGCCGCCTCCATCCGCTGCTGCCTTTCGCAGCGCATGCTCAAGTACCGAATCTGCCAACGCGCCGACTGAAGCGACCAGAAGATCCGTTCCGTGCCGGAGGATGGCTTCGCCAACGTCGCGCAAGCTCCCGTGACCCGCGCACTCGACCACCAGTTCGGGGCCGGTTGCCAGGAGAGCTTCGAGGCTGTCGACGACGGGAACTGAACACGCTTCGGGGCGTGGGAGCGAAAACGCCGCGCTCACCTCGATGGACCGATCGGCTTGCAGATGCTCGATGACAAAGCTTCCGATCGCCCCGAAACCAATGACCGCAACCCTCATGATGGCCTCCAATCCCGGACGATTACGCATCTCCAAATCATGTTGACTATATAGTCAACATAGTGTCAAGCTTTCGGCTTCTGCACGCAAGCCGTGCCGAAAACTCCGCGCGATCGAGGTCGCGCTCCTGGGCGGCTTCACTCAAACGGGAAGAAGAAGATGACCACGACTGATGTCGGTACCTCGGCTTCGACGGCAGCGTCCGCAATGGATCAGGTATTCCCTGTGAGAAACCCTTACAGCGGCGGCGTCGCTTTCAACGTACGACCTGGCGGTCCGGCTCGGCTCGCGAGCAGTGTGCGCGTAGCGAAAACGGCGTTCCGGACGTATCTCAGGACTCCCGCCCATCAGCGCGCCGCATGGCTCAGCGGGGCCGCAGCTGCAATGGAGAGCGTGGCCGTCGACCTCGTCGAGATGACCATCGCTCATATCGGCAAACCCCGTAAGGCAGCCGAAATGGAGGTCAAGCGCAGTGTCGCGTTTGTCCGCGCCTGTGCGACGCATTTGCACAGCTTGAAAGGCGAGCTGGTGCCGGTCGACATGGTGCCCAACGGCGCGGCGTTGTTCGGCTTTACTCGTCGCGTGCCGTATGGCGTGGTGGCTGCGGTCACGCCGTTTAACGCGCCCTCGAACCTCTTGGTGCAAAAGCTTGCTCCCGCGCTGATTACCGGCAACGCGGTCATCATCAAGCCATGCCTGGAAGGCACGGAGATCGCTGGAGCAATCGCCAAGGCTTTCATCGCCGGCGGCGTCCCGGAGGGGCTGGTGCAAGTCCTTCCCGGTGATCGCGAGGAGGCGCTTGGCTTGGCCGCTCACTCCGATGTCGATGTCGTCACCTTGACCGGAGGCACTGCCGCAGGAGATGCGCTGGCCCGGGCAGCCGGCGCGAAGCGATTTATCGGCGAGCTGGGTGGAAACTCACCAAACATCGTTCTTGCCGATGCCGATCTCGAGGATGCGGTGAAGCGCATCGTTCCGTCGTCGTTCGAGGCGAGCGGTCAGCAATGTATCTCGACGCAGCGCATCATTGTGGAAGCGTCAGTATTCGACGCATTCCTTCGACGCTTCATTGATGCGGCAAAGCGCCTCAAAGTGGGCGACCCGACGCTACCTGACACCGATCTCGGTCCAGTCGTCTCGTCGCGCGCAGCCGCAAGGATCACCGCGATGATCGATGACGCGCGTGGTCGCGGTTGTCGGGTCGAGACCTGCGGTGAAGTGGTCGATTGCATAATTCCGCCGACGATCGTGGTTGATCCGCCCGTAGGCACCCGGTTGATCAGGGAAGAGGTATTCGGACCCGTCGTTGTGGTGATGCGCGCCAGCGATATCGATGATGCGATCCGCATAGCGAATGATTGTGAGTTCGGTCTGCAGGGATCGTGCTTTACGTCAAGCCTCGCGAACGCGTTGCGGATGTCCGAGGAAGTCCACGTCGGCTCACTCTGGATCAACGAAGCGAGCCGCTTCCGGCTCGACAATTATCCCTTTGGCGGCGTCGGTCGATCCGGAGTTGGACGCGAGGGGCTGCCCTACGCGTTCGAGGAATACACGCAGCCGAAATTCACCGGCATTCGGCTACCTTGAGCAGATCGCGATCGGGCTCCGGCAGACGCAGAAACCCGGGGACCAGGTGAACGCCCTCAGAAAGGGGGCCGTGACGCGATCTTGCATCAGGCGAGTTGAACCGAGGTCGCGTCGCACGTTTCAGCGATAAAGTCGAGGCAGGCCTGGCCCAGAACGTCCTCGGCGGTGTCGAAGTGCGCGATGATCGACGTGTGATTGTGGCCTTTCATCCAGGCGAACGGCGGTGCATGACCCTTCGCCGCCCCCAGTCGGTGGGCAAGCTCGAAGCAGTATACGTCGATCAGCGGATTTTCGAACTCGGAGCATGCGACGAAGGTCGGCGGACTAGAACTATCGACATGCGAAACGGGCGAGACATCGTCATAGGTCGAAACGTCAGGCCCGTAATATTCGGTGACACGCTTGGCATTGGGGTTGTCCGCTCTCGCATCCGCCCGTACGCGGCCGCTGACGATCAGAACGCCCGCGAGGCCATGCCCCGTCGCGGGCTGGTGCCGTCTATCATAGGCATAGCTTCCGACATGAGCGCCGCCGGCGGAGTGTCCCATCAGAAATATCCGATTGGGGTCGACACCCAGGTTTGCCGCGTTGTTCCGCATCCAATGCACGATGGCCGCGATGTCCCGGGTGGCTTCGGGATACCGCGCGTCGGGCGCCAGGCGATAGCCGGCGTTGATGCCGACGATCCCGTGGCGCGCGAAGTAATAGAGTACGTTCGCGTATATCTCCGTGCTGCGATGGCGGCTGCCCTCGGTGAACGCGCCGCCATGGACAAAAATCAGACCGGGCCGCGTTGTGGAACTGCCGTCAGCCGGTTGGAATACCTCGAACGCCTGCCGTTCGTGCGTTCCATATCTCACCGTCTCAGCCTGGATCCCGTCTTTCGGTGAAGACTTCAACACCCGGCTGAATTCCTCCACCATCAGCCTCACATGGCCCGTGGTGTCGCTCGCCCACTTTGGGCCAATCTCGGCCATCAGGACGCGGAGATCGGAAGGGATCTCGGGGCGCTTGGTCATCAGTCGACGTACCATCGTGTGTCTTCGCTGGTTCGCCAGTTACAGCTTGAGCAGTCGTCTGGCGTTATTGCCGACCAATTTACGTTTGTCGTCGATCGAAAGCTGAAGTTCTCGGATCCAGTTCATTCCATCCTTATTGTCGACGTAAGGGTAATCCACGGCGAACATGATGCGGTCGATGCCGAGCTCGAGCATGGTGCAGGTCAACGCCGGCGTCGAAAAGAAGCCGCTGCAGGTCACGTGGAAATGCTGGCTGAACTGCCTACGGAAGCCCAAGCCTTCCTGACCAGGGCGGGCCAAGGCCTGGTCAATGCGCCAGAGCAAGAACGGCAAGGTCTCGCCAAAGTGGCCGAGGATGATCTGTAGCCTTGGGTACTTTTCCAACGCACGGCTCAACACGAGCCGAATCGCCGCGGTCGCCGTTTCAACGGTAAATCCCCAAGCCGGCCGGATCACCGTGGGAAAATCGCGCGCATAGTCCTCGTAATAATACTTGGTGACCTCGGAATGTGGCACCGACGGATGCAGATAGATCGGCACATCGAGCTTTTCGGCGACCTCGAAGATTGGCCAGAAGCGTTTGTCGTCGATGAACAGGCCGTTGGTTAGCCCGTGGATCATTGCGCCCTTGAACTTGAGCTCATTGACGCAGCGTTCGAGTTCCCGCGCCGCCTGCTCGGGCACCGGTGTCGGCAGAGCAGCAAACGCGGCAAATCGACCGGGATGTCTGGCGCACGCCTCCGCAAGGCGATCATTGACCCGTTTCGTTAAGTCGACCGCGATTTCAGGCCGCAGCTTTTGGGCTGCGGGCGCTCCATGGGAGAGCACCTGGACGTCGATTCCCGCCTCATCCATCGCACGCAGCCTGGTGTCGCCGATCTCGGCAAGCTGATCGGCCACATGAGAGTTGTTCTCGCCGGCTGGGAAATGCCGCGCCATCTCGGGGTCCCAATAGTGTTCCTCGATGGCGATCACTGGTGTATCGTTGAACATGGCGAATGCCTCTTTTTGTACCTCTGGCCGGCGCTGGCTCCGGTGAGGTCGATCCACGGGCCGTCTCCGGTTGCGTCCAAAGCCTATTCGTTTGTTGACTATATAGTCAACATAAGACATAGTCCGGCCACGCCGTGAAGCGCTGATCCGGCGATGGCTGGGCCGAGCGAATTGCGAGCGCTCCTTTTCGTTCTTATTGGGTCGCGATGCAGACCGTAAGTCGGCCCATCGCGCATTGGTGGAGACAGAATGAAGCCGCCCGCTTTCGAATACGCCGCGCCCTCGACACTGGCTGAGGCCGTCAGCCTTCTCGCTTCGCGCAACGGAAATGCCAAGGTGATTTCCGGCGGTCAGAGCCTGATGCCGATGCTCGCATATCGTTTGGCTGCACCTGAGCTGCTCGTGGATTTGAGGCATCTGAAAGACCTCGCTGCGATCCGGATCGAGGCGGACGGCGTCCGGCTGGGTGCAAAAGTGAGGTGGTGCGATATCGAAAATGACCGGCGGCTCGCGGTCAGCCATCCGCTGCTCGCCGAAGCCATCAAGCACGTTGCCCACTACCAGATCCGCAATCGCGGCACCGTGGGCGGTTCGGTGGCGCATGCCGATCCATCGGCCGAGATGCCCGGCGTCGCCCTGACTTGCGATGCGCGCATGACGATCGTCGGCCCCGCCGGCACGCGCGTCGAGGCGGCGGCGGATTTCTTCACCGGTCCGCTGGAGACCAGCCTTGAGCCGGACGAAATTCTCACCGAGGTGCATTTGCCGGCGTGGCCGGCGGAACGACGGTGGGCATTCCTCGAATTTGCGCGTCGCAAGGGCGATTTCGCGATGGCTGGCGTTGCTCTTCATTACGATCTCGATGGCGGCGGCCGCATCACCGATGCGCATATCGGCGCGATTGGGATCGCCGACCGGCCAATCCGGCTCGCCGAAGCCGAAGCGGTGCTGAATGGCAATCAGGTGACCGATAAGTTGATTGCGATGGCTTCGGCAAAGGCACGGCAAACCGTCGATCCGCCGAGCGACATTCATGCGCCTGGCGCATACCGTGCAGCCCTTGTCGCGACGCTGCTCAGTCGCGGTTTAAAGAAGTCGGCCGTTTAGGAGTTTTAGATGAAGATCGAATTCAGCCTCAACGGAAAACCCGTCAGTGCCGACGTTGAACCTCGTACCACGCTTGCCGATTGCATCCGGGACGATCTTGGCCAAACCGGTACCCACTTGGCATGCGAGCACGGCGTCTGCGGCGCTTGCACGGTGCTGGTGAACGATGAGGCCGTCCGCTCCTGCCTTATGCTCGCAGTCCAGGCACAGGGCGAGCGAGTTGTAACGGTCGAGGGGCTTTCCGGAGATGAACTGACGCCATTGCAGACCGCGTTCCGCAAGCATCACGGATTGCAGTGTGGCTTCTGTACGCCAGGCTTCATCACCACGGCGCATGCGCTGTTGAGCCATGAGCCGTATGCGGACGAGGAGCGGATACGAGAAGTCCTTTCAGGCAACCTCTGCCGATGCTCGGGATATGTCCCGATCGTCGAGGCGGTGCTCGAAGCGCGCAGTTCTTACCAGGTTCCCGGGAGCAAGTGATGAAGGCCTCCAACTCGTATATTGGCCGCCCGATGGAGCGGGTCGAAGACTTGCGCCTGCTTCGCGGCAGGGGCACGTACGTCGCAGACGTCAACCGGCCGAACCAGCTTTATGCGGTGATCTTGCGGAGTTCGACGGCGCACGGCTTGATCAAATCGATCGATAGCAGCGCGGCGCTCGCGCTGCCAGGGGTACATCGCGTACTGACCGGCAAGGATCTGGGGGACAACGTTCCGCGGATTCCGCTGCGCTTGCAGCCGTTGCCGCAGCTCGAAACGTTTCATCAGCCGGTGATCGCCGATGGCAAAGTCCGCTATGTCGGTGAGCCTGTCGCGGTCGTGATTGCCGACAGCGCGGCCATGGCTGAGGATGCGCTGGAGCATATCATTTTGGATATCGAGCCGCTGCCAGCCGTGGCCAATCGCGAGCATGCCGAAGCCAAGCGATCCGTATTGTTCGAAGATCATGGTTCCAACGTCGCGATCACCTGGAAGGCGTTTCGCGGCGATGCCGACGATGCGTTCAAGAACGCGGACTACATCCGCCGGGAGACGTTCAAGGTCCAACGCCACGCTGCAATGTTCATGGAGCCGCGAGGCTTCGTGGCCGAATGGGATGCGGTGGCCGGGAAACTGACGGTGTGGGGCGCGGCAAAGACTGCCTGGCATAACCGCCGCACGCTTGCCGCCCAGCTCGACCTGCCGATCGAGGCGGTGGATCTCATCGAGGTCGATGTCGGTGGCGGCTTTGGTTCGCGTGGCGAGTTCTACCCGGAAGACTACCTCATCCCTGCAGCCGCGCGCATCGTAGGCCGTCCGGTGAAATGGACTGAGGATCGCCGCGAACACCTCATGAGCGCCAACCACGCGCGCGATATGGAATGCGACGTCGAATTCGCGACGACGCGTGACGGTCGCTTCATAGGTCTGCGTGGGCAAATCTGGTCGGATATCGGCGCCTACGTGCGCACCAACGGATCGGTCGGTCCACGGAATATCGCGCAATATATGTGCGGTCCATACTGCATGGAGCATGTCGACCTGAAGAGCTCGATGCTGACCACCAACAAGACGCCGTGCGGGACCTATCGCGGCCCAGGGCGCTACGAGACCGATTTCGTCCGCGAACGCATGATCGATCTGGCCGCCCAGGACTTGAAGATCGATCGGATCGAACTTCGTCGTCGCAATCTGGTGGCCGACGCGCAAATGCCTTATCCGCTGCCCTCGATCACGCCCTACGACAGCTCGACCGAGCTCGATAGTGGCGATTATCACACCGTTTTTGACCGCTGCTTGAAAGAATTCGACTGGGAAGAAAAGAAAAAGCTGAGTGGTAAGTTGATCGACGGTTACTACCACGGCATCGCGATCGGCAGCTTCATCGAGGGTGGCGCGGCGGGGCCAAAGGAAGAAGTGCGCCTGGTGCTGGAAACCGACGGTGCGCTGTCGGTGTATATGGGATCATCCTCGGTGGGGCAGGGCCTGGAAACCATCATGGCCCAGATCGCGGCCGACGCGATGGAGATGCCTTACCACAAGATAACGATCCTTCATGGATCGACCGCCTACGTGAAAGATGGTTACGGGGCGTATCACTCTCGTTCGACCGTGATGGGCGGCTCGGCCATTCTGTTGGGCGCCGAAAAGCTCAAGGAGCTGATCAGGAAAACGGCAGCGGAGCGGCTCGGCTGCAAGCCGGAGGAA
Source organism: Bradyrhizobium sp. UFLA01-814 (assembly GCF_046718885.1). NCBI lineage: Bacteria > Pseudomonadati > Pseudomonadota > Alphaproteobacteria > Hyphomicrobiales > Nitrobacteraceae > Bradyrhizobium > Bradyrhizobium sp. UFLA01-814. The sequence continues at coordinate 53,229 of NZ_JAQOSR010000016.1, forward strand.
GTGATCGTCGATAGCGAACGCGCCAGCTTCGATGGGAACCAGCTTTCGTTTGCGGATCTGTCGGAAGCCCCCCTTGAGGTCGAGGCCGAATTCTTCAATAAAAAATATACCTGGGCTTATGGCACGCAAGCTGCGCACGTCGCCGTCGATCCAGGCACGGGTCATGTCAAGGTGATAGAGGTCATGTCGGTCGAGGATGTTGGCCGCATGATAAATCCGCTGACCTTGCACGGTCAGGCTATCGGTTCGATGGTTCAAGGCCTCGGCGGCGCCTTCCTCGAGCACTTGGTGTATGACGACGAAGGACAGCTCCTGACGGGCTCTTTTGCCGACTATCTGCTGCCCACCGCCTCGGACTTTCCGAAACTGGATTCGGTGACGCTTGAGCTCAGGCCGTGCCCGAACAACCCGCTCGGTGCCAAGGGCGCCGGCGAGGGTGGGCTTATTCCGGTGGGGGGGCTTATGGCCAACGCGGTGGCGGACGCGCTGTCCCATCTCAATGTTCAACCGATGCAGCTGCCGCTGTCGCCGCCGCGGATCTGGCAACTGGTCGAGGAGGCGGAGGCATCGCACGCTAAAACCTAGTCATTTTGCATTTGATTTTCGGGTGCGGTTGCGCTCTGTTCGTGCAGCAAAATGGGAGCGTCCCCAGCCTGAGCGTCGGTGAATGCAAAGGCCGTTGGCGAAATGAATGCTTCCAGGGTATTGCTCTTGTAGACGAAGGGAGCCGCGTCTTGGCGCGTCGTAGCAGTGATCCGGCTCGCGTACGCGAGAAGATCTTGAAGCTGGCGATCGAAGAATTCGCCCGCATCGGGTTCGAGGGCGCACGGGTTGACCGCATAGCGGAGCGCTGCGGTCTCAGCAAGAACATGTTGTACTACTACTTCAAATCCAAGGAAGGCTTGTTTGTCGCCGCCCTGGAGCGGATGTACGAAGACTTTCGTAATCAACAGAGCGATCTTTCGGTGCGCGCGAGTGATCCTGTGCTTGCGCTGAAGCAGCTGATCGAGCACACCTTCGTGGCGCTCGAGAGCAATCCGAATGCGATCCGCCTGCTGAACGAAGAGAACAAGCACCGCGGAAAATATATCCGCAAGTCGAAGCGGATCCGGGAGCTCTACAATCCGCTCGTTGAAACTCTCAGTTTCATCCTGGAGCGCGGTAGTCGAGACGGAACTTTTCGTTCCGGTTTGGACCCCGCGGTCGTGTATCTGACACTCTCGTCGCTGTGCTATCATTACCTCTCCAACCAATACACGCTGGAAAATGCGCTCAATAAAGACTTGAGCTCAGCATCGTCGCGAGAACATTGGCTCAAGCACGTTACGAATCTCGTCCTGCAGTATTGCGTGTTGGATCCCGGCGCGGCGTTAGAACGGAAATCAAACGTCAAAGCGCTCGCAGAGACCCCTGGCTAAGCATTCGTTTCACCCTGTTCGAAGGAAGATGAGCTGCTTCTTACAAGGCATTTCTTGATCGTGCATCAAGCGAGACGCTTGAAAAGAGTGCAGCTGGCAGGGTCTACGTAGAGGTCCATCTCGGTCTAACGCCCTCGATCCGCTCGCCAAGATCTGCTCTTGAGCGGAACCAGCGAACTGTGGCGCGCCAGCTCGCCCGCAGCAGATCACCATGCTGGCAACATTGGAAGTTGAAGCTGCCCAACCGCCAGAGCGCAAGGCGAGGGCATTCCGGATGCCTCTTGCGGCAAACTCGAATGTACGTGCGATCACTGGCGGCGACCGGCTCCACGAGCATCTCAACATAAGCGCGCGATCGGGCGATCCTGTCGCGATCAAGGCAGCCCAAATTTCACGCTGGACAAATTCAAAAATTCAGTTAACTGAATAGTCAACAGAAATAGAAAACGGCGCATGTGGCGCCTTGGCGTAGTTCTTGCTCCCCTCGAGAGCGACTGTCAGCCCTGTGGGAAGGAAACAATGATTGCTTTGAAAGCTAACGTGGAGGGTGGCGCATATGGCGCTCTGGTTCCGAACGCTGGCGGATCGAAACCGCCGATGATTCACATCGCTGGTCTTGAGAAACGGTTCAGGACGCGTTCCGGCGAAACCGTAAACGCGCTCACAAACGTCGATCTCGATATCCAGGAGAACGAGTTCATTTCGGTGGTTGGTCCGAGTGGGTGCGGCAAGACGACGCTGCTACGCATCCTCGCGGGTCTCGAAGGCGCATCGTCAGGCGTCATTCAATGCGACCAGACACAGATCACTGGGCCGCGCCCGGACGTCGGCGTGGTGTTCCAGCAAGCGACGCTCCTGCCATGGAACACCGTATTGGCCAATGTCCTGTTGTCGGCACACCTCAAGAGCGATCGATCGGAAGCGACGGTAAGGCGCGCCGAGCGCCTGCTGGCATTCATGGGGCTGAAGGACTTCGCGCAGAAGTACCCCTTCGAACTGTCCGGCGGCATGCAGCAACGTGTCTCGATCTGCCGGGCATTGATGCGCGAGCCGCGGATCCTGCTGATGGATGAGCCGTTCGGCGCGCTCGATGCAATGACGCGCGAAGCGATGAACATGGAATTGATGCGGGTCTGGTCCGAAGAAAAGAAGACCGTCATCTTCATCACTCACAGCATCCCGGAGGCGGTGCTGCTCGGCGACCGTGTCGTGGTCATGTCGCCGCGACCGGGCCGGATATCCGAGATCATCGACGTCGACGTTGGCCGGCCGCGTACGCTGCAGACAATGGCAACTCCACGCTTCGGAGAGATCTGCGATCACATCCGGAATATCTTCGGAGCACAATCCTTGACGACGACATCGCTATGAGCAGTCCAATGACCCCATCGCGAGCCCACCTGTTGCAGTCAATCGCCGTCGCCGTAGCGGTGATCGCATTCTGGGAAGGCGTTTGCCGCCTATTCGCGGTCTCGCCCATCGTGCTTCCCGCCCCGAGCTCGATAGTGTTCAGGCTGTATGCGCTGGTCACGAGCGGAATGATCTGGCCGCATCTCTGGGCAACGTTGGTCGAGGTCCTGAGCGGCTTTGTGCTCGGCTGCGCCGCAGGCTTGATTATCGGTGCGATGATCTCGCTCATTCCGGTTTTTGAGCGACTGGTCTACCCCTATCTCGTCGCGCTGCAAACCTTGCCGAAGGTCGCCATTGCGCCCCTCTTCATCATTTGGTTCGGCTATGGCTTGACGTCGAAAATCGTAATCACGGCACTCGTCTGCTTCTTCCCGGTGTTGGTCAGCGTGATCGCCGGCTTTCACTCCACCGATAAAGATCAGCTCGACATGATGAAGGCATTCGGTGCCACCAAATTGCAGACCCTAATGCGTCTGAGGATTCCGTCGGCATTGGTGTTGATCTTTGCCGGCCTCGAGATCGCTGCCGTCCTTGCTGTTATCGGCGCCATCGTTGGGGAGTTCGTTGGCGCTCAGGTGGGGCTCGGCTACCTGGTGGTTACGCTGAACTTCAGCATGGACGTTTCCGGCGTCTTTGCCGTGTTGATCATCTTATCGGCGATCGGCCTGGTGATGCACGGCCTGATGAGGTATGCCGCACGCAGGTACATCTTCTGGATCGGGCGTAGCGATGCGCCAGTCATGACGTGAAACAATTTAGGAGATAGCCGATGTCGACCATGTTGCGTAAGCGCGGACTATTAGGGGCGGCTGCCACCGCGATAATCGTTTATTTCGGCGGAATGCAGAGTGCGAGCGCCCTGGAAAAGGTACGCTTGCTGATTCCAGTTCGCAATATCGACGAAGCGTTCTCACCATTCGTCGTCGCCAAGGAAAAGGGCTATTTCGCATCCGAAGGCTACGACGTTACGCTGATCGCGGTCGGCGGCTCCAACGAATCGGCGATACAAGTGTCGGCGGGCAACGCGGAAGTCGGCGCCGCCTCGCCAGGTGAAGCTCTGGTTGGGGTTCAGTCCGGAAAGCTCGACATTCGATACTTCTACGGGCTCTACTATTCGAACATCTGGTCGGTCGCCGTCCTGCCTGATAGTCCGATCAAGGCGCTCGGCGACCTGAAAGGCAAGAAGCTGGGCGTCCAATCGATGGGGAGCGCCGGTACGACGTTTGGTCGCGCGTTCGTGCAGGCCGCCGGCCTGGATCCCGACAAGGATGTTTCCTTTCTGCCGATAGGTGTTGGAGCGCAGGCCGTCACATCGATCCGTCAGAAGTTTGTCGACGGGGCCGTCTACTGGGATGCCGCGCTCGCCAAGTTCAAGTTCTCCGGTCTCGGCATTCGCGAGCTACCGGTGGCGGAAAATCTGCGCGCGTTGCCGGATGTGGGCTTGCTGGCCCGCACACAGACGATCGAGAGCAATCCAAAGATGTTAACGGGAATTGGACGGGCCGTTGCAAAGGGCTACGACTACTCGATGGCAAATCCCAAAGCTGCGGTTCTGATCACTTGGAAAGCGTATCCCGAGGCTGCATCCAAAAACCCAGACAGCGCTGCAGCGCTTGAGGAAGGAATAACCGTCAATCAGGCACGGCTCGGCATTTGGAATACGCCTAAGATTGGTGACAAACACGGGACGTTTGTCTCCGACGATTGGAATCGGCTAATCAACTTCTTTGTCGACCAGAAGGTCTTACCGGCTCCCATAGCCGTCGATCACGTTCTAACGAACCAGTTCATAGATAGTATCAACAACTACGATCGAACCGCCATCATCAACGATGCGAAGAAGGACGGAAGCTCCAAGCTCCAGGGCGATTGAGGATCGTCACGCTCGGCGCCATACTGATTGCGAGAGGCCTTGTACGGCTACCCGTGCCAAACTGAATATAGCGCATCGCTTTCCCTCGAAACGGGATAGGGCATGTTAGGGCGAAGACGACGGATATCGAGCCCTTGTGACGGCGCTCGTCGGAAAGGTTATCGCCAACATGAGCAAGATCAAAGCAGTCTGCGTCTATTGCGGTTCCTCGCCCGGACACGATCTTGCCTACGTCGAGGCAGGCGAACGATTGGGACGCGCACTTGCTGCATCGGGATTAACGCTGATCTATGGCGGCGGAACCCATGGCGTGATGGGCGCAGTTGCTCGCGGCACATTGGACAACGGCGGCAAGGTCGGCGCGATCATTCCGAGATTTCTCACCAACTGGGAAACGACGACCGACGCGCTCAAGACGTTCGAAGACTTGACGATCACCGACACCATGCACGAGCGCAAGCACAGAATGTTCGAGCGTTCTGATGCCTTCGTGGCGCTTCCGGGTGGCATCGGCACCATCGAAGAAATCGTGGAAATCATGACCTGGGCCCAGCTTGGGCAGCACCGCAAGCCGATGGTCCTGGTGAACATCAAAGGCTTTTGGGCGCCGATGATGGCGATGCTGAACCACATACGCAACGCAGGTTTCCTTCATAGAGACCACCTGCTTCAGCCCATTGTCGTCGATCGTGCCGAGGATGTCATCCCTGCGATTGTCGCTGCCGCTGCTAAAGATGGCGCGCCCAAAGCCGGTGGTTCGTCGATCATCGACAAGATGTAGATCTCAACGTCCTCAGACGTCATGAGGCCAGGTGCCGTTGGCTTCTGATGTTGGCCCATAGCGACATGCTGCGCTGCCGCACGAACTTGGTCGCTATAGGAGCAAAGTGGACATAGTCACCACCAGCCACATGCCCCGCTGGTTTATAAGTACACGGCCTAGTGACTATGTGTTCTCTAAAATAATATGGGCGAGCTCTGCCGGCCTAGAGAAGAAGGAAGAATGGCTGGTATCGATGCTAATGATCTTCGCGCCGGGTACATCAGCGGCCATTTGACGTTGGCTTTCAATTGGAATCGCTTTGTCCATTGAACATTCGATGAAAACGCGAGGGATCTTGCCGAACCGATCGGCTGTTATCTCTGACACTACAGCGTAGGGCACGGTGCTAGTGATGGGCACGCAATTCTTGATAGCTATATTGACGTCATGGTCGCTACAATCGCCGTAAAACGCAGCCTTCACGAGGTCGCGCCGGGTTGTATCGAGCTCGAGACCGCGACCGTCGCCAACTAACTTAACTATCGCCAGGATTTCCCTTTTCTGAGGATTAGTGGCATCTGCTTTAGTATAATCCAAGACCGTTTTTCCTTGGGGGACCATGAACGCTGTAAGATAGATTAGCTTCGAAATCTTCTCCGGATACTTCTCCCCTAGATAAGTCAATGTGGCGCCGCCCATGCTATGGCCGAGCAATACGACAGGCTCTCTTGACTCTTGCAGCATTTTCTCTACGGGCTGCACATATTCTCCCATAGTCGAAAAGCTATCATATCGGCTCTCGTCGAATCCGTGTGACTTGAGGTCAGGCGTGGCCACAGCGCAACCCGCTTCAGCCAGAAAATTGCTGACTTTTTCAAAACAAGCGCCCCAGTGCCATGATCCGTGGACCATAATTATCTTCTGCCTGGTCGGCGGAGACGCTTCTGCCGATACTGCAGAGGCGGAGATGACAGAAAAAGCAGTTGCACCAGCAATTTTGAGCGCGTCACGTCGTTTCATAAATGTTTCCCCAAGTAGCTGTCGTACGGAAGTCGGTCGGGCATCGGAAGGCAATCCGACGGGCCGCCGCGAGCGATTTAATGCTCCAATTCGCCACCCCGAGGTCGGCTGCGAAGCTGGCCGGTATGGGCGGCCCAAACGCTGCTCAGTATCTCGTATTCCGAGACGTCCATCGGGTGATCGATAGGCGGATATTGAGCTAAGTTGCGCTGCAACGCTTCCAGCTGCTTGGCCAGCCCGCACCTCAGTGCTTCAAATACTCGCCGAAGTTTTTGAGAAGTCATCTAGTGTCTCCGAAGCAATAGTCGCCAGTGGCGGCCGCTTGGACCATTCGTCGACGGGTCTGAGGAGGGTCTGTCCAACCGTCACACACCAAACAGCCTCCGGTCTACGCGCGGATTTCTCCGCTCTAAAACGGTAACGTGGGCTCCCTTCATCCCGCGGGATCGCGCGGCGCGTATATTGCTAGATTGTGTTGACGGTATGGTCAACATGATTCATGGCAAATGCACCTCGGTACAGCGTACCGAATCGTCGGCGGGTTGATGGCACTCATTAGCGATGACTCAATTTGTGCGACAGGGTCGAAAATGAAGCCGGAATTAAAGCGAGCGGCGTTGGTGTTGTTGGGGCGGCGCCGTGATGAACTTCACGGGTGGCGCGTCGGCGGGAGGAGAAATACGGGCCGGGCTGATACGTAGATTAAATCGGTCAAATGATCCCATGTAGATCCGCAACGTCCAGGGGGCCAGTTGGCTTCGTGGCGTCTGTAGTCCGCATGGCACCAAGTTGAAGCCCACTTGAACCACGCCTCGATTGCGGGCTTTGGTGAAGAAGGCCGAGGGGCTCTGCAGGGATTAGACCCAAGTGCGGTGGATCTGTCTACGTTCATGGAATCCTAGCGGAAACGATTGTCTACCAGATCTGATCGTTGTGAGTTTCCTGGTTGGCTCAGCTTGCACCTACCGACGGCTTATCCGCGTGCGACAATCCGAACGTCACGCTATGCTCTGGCCTTGCGGGAAGGGCAGTGGCTTCGCACTTTGCCTTGGCGGCACCATACCTCGCCGTCGATTGACACGGTCTGATCTGGACAGGGCGCGTCGTGTCGATCGGGAGCACCGTCTTGTACGAGATCTTCTTCAAGGCAAGATTGGATTTGATGCTGGATACACCCGAAATGCGCGATAGCTTGTTTACGATGAGATCTTCGAGGTCCTCAATATCCGAAGCCATGACGCGGAGCAGATAGTCGTTATCACCAGTCATGAGATAGCATTCCATCACTTGCTCCATGCGATCGATTGCACGGGTGAAGTTATCGAGTGAGTTCTGTACTTGCTTTTCGAGCCTCACCTGGATGAATGCGGTCACGCCAAGACCCAGCACGGAGGCATGGAGGATTGTAATTCTGCGATCAATCACGCCAAGCTTTTCGAGGTTTTTGACCCGGGCGAGGCAGGGTGAAGGAGAGAGGTTAACTCGAGCGGCGAGTTCGACGTTGGTCAGGCTCGCGTTCTGCTGCAATTCGTTCAGGATCTTGATATCGATTCTGTCCAGCGCCACCACGGTCATACTGTAGTCCTCCTATGGGCAAACGATACGACTGTCGAGGCCTCCCGTCCCGCGCGTTGCTCCGCACGGTGACATCTCGATGACAGCGATGCTAACGCTTCCCTCGGTTGCGGAATTTCGACAAAATGCCGACTTGTATCTAAAAACTGACAATCTGATCGGTATCCATGTTGCTTATCAGGCGTTGGAATCGTGAGAAAAATCGATCCCACATAGAATAGGTGAATCCGCGCCGAAGCGGCAGAACCTGCGGATTGGGGAAGCTCCGGCGAATGTTTGTGTTGCCGTATCTGAAAACGATCAGCAGATTCGGCAGATTACCAAGGGGAATTTTGGCTAGCCTGCAAGCATGGCAAGCTCCGATATTCTGCTGATAGATCGCGACGCCGACGTGGTTGTGATGACGATGAATCGTCCGCCGGCGAACGCTCTGAATATTGACCTGATCTCCGTCCTTCTGGATCGAATTCAATCCTTCGCACGAGATGAGGCTCCGCCGGGTATCGTCCTGACGGGACGTGGAGATCGCTTCTTCAGCGCCGGCGGCGACATCAAGGAGATCGCGACCGTCGAGGTGGCAACGCCACGGTTAAGGATGTTTCACGCGCTGCTGTGTGAAATGGAAAGGTATCCGAGCCCATTCATTTGTGCCGTTCGCGGTTACGCCGTGGGAGGAGCCTTCGAGTTTCTGCTGCATGCAGATTACGTGGTGGCAAATCCCGAATGCCAGGTCGGGTTCCCGGAGATCAATCATGGGCTGCTTCCCGCCGTGAAGGGCATGCGTCAAGCGGGGCGAATGCTCGGCCAGCGGGCTGCCAAGGAGTTGCTGTATTGGGGAGAGTTGATCGACGGGTCAAAAGCCCTCAGACTGGGTGCGGTCGATCAAATCGTTGACACGGACGAGGTTGCCAACAGAGCCAGATCGATTTGTCGTCAGCTCCGAAGCAAGGACAGAAAGCTGTTCGCGGCGATAAAGCGGTCTTTGAATCTCACCGGTCAGATGAGTGACGGTGAACTAGACGACATGACGATCGCGGATCTGCCGGCGTATCTGGACGAAGAGGGTTCTGCCGAAGCCAGAGCCCGCTTTCTGGCGAAGAACAAGAAGGTCTGAATGAGCGAGCCTGGATGGATGGGCGATCTGCGCCTGGAGCTCATGACATTCGAAGATGTCTCGATGGCTCTGAGCAGCGGGTTCCACACTGTGGTCGTACCTTGCGGGGCCGTGGAGCAGCATGGACCCCATCTGCCGCTTTGCATGGATGCGGACCATGCGGAAGCCCTCGCCACCTTGGTCGCCCGCCGCCTCGGTCGAACGCTTATTGCCCCGACAATAAGGGTCGGCTGCTCTTCTCATCATCTGACGTTTCCCGGCACCATATCGATACGTCCCGAAACGCTCGAGGCGTTGTGCTCGGACTATTGTGCCAGCCTGATGCGGCACGGCTTTTCCAGAATCATCTTCTTCTCTGGCCATATCGGCAACTTCCCGGTCCTCAGGGACATGATGCCGCGCCTTCGCGGGAGCGTTGAAGGACGAGCACGGATCGATGCTTTCGTCGATTCCGAGGCGTGGATGAAGGGGTGGCGGGAAGCGGTCTCCGCTGCCGGTGGCGATGAAGCCGCGGTAGGCGGCCACGCCGACATCGCCGAAACGTCACTGATGATGAAGATTCGTCCAGACAGCGTACGTATCGATCGTTTCGAACCAGGCCACATCGGTCTGCTGTCGCAGCACCAGCTGGAGCTGATGTGGAGGAACGGCATTTCCTCCGTCACGCAGAACGGGGTCCTCGGAGATCCTCGTGGTTCGACGGTTGCGATCGGGGAAAGCTGTCTTGAGCACATAGCGGACCTCCTGGTCGACGCGTTCGAAGACTGACCCGCTTCACACCTTCCTGCACAGCTTGAGATTTGCGCATCCGAACGAGCGGAAAAGGCTCGTCGTCAAGACGTGTGCGCCGTCGAGAGCAGGCTGTGAAGCCCACGGCGAAAGACGGCTCCGTGCGCGCCACTGGCGAGCCCATGTTCACAGACAGCACAAAATTTTGAAAGTCGGGCGTCGACGAGCCGTATTCGGAGGAAAATTTCGCCGGTTCTGCAACATTGTTTCGTCCATCAGGTACGCCGGAAGGACAGCAGAATGGCACTCAAATTTGGGTTCTGGTCGGAGCAGGAAACTCAGGTCGGGCAAAGCTACGCCCGGCGGCTTCATGAACTCGTTGATGAGGTTCGCCTCGCCGAGAAGGTGGGTTTCGATTGCGTCGCGCTCTCTGAGCAGCATGTTGCGCTTGGCGGCATTTCCAGCTCGGCACCGGAGGTCGTCTACGGGTACCTCGCCGCGGTGACGTCGCGCGTCAAGCTGCGTTCCGCCGTTACCCTCATGCCTCAGCGGATCAATCACGCGCTGCGCTCCGCGGAGCGTCTGGCGGTCACCGATATCCTTTCGCACGGTCGCATGGAGTTTTATGGCGGGCGCGCGAATACGACGATTGCCATGCGGGCATTCAATGTCGATCCGGCTGAAACGCTCGCACAGATGGAAGAAGGAATCGCGCTTCTCCGCAAGTCGATGCGCGAAGACATTTTCACATTTGAGGGCAAATACTACCAGATCCCTCCGCGTCAACTTGTGCCGAAGCCGGTCCAGAAGCCGTACCCGGTGATCGGCATAGCGGCCACCAGCGAGCGCAGCCACAACTGGGCGGGCTCCGAGGGATTGGCCGTGATGAGCCACTCGATCTATCAGGGCTGGGAAGTCCAGAAGAAATTGCTCGCCGCCTATCGCGGCGCCTGGAAGCGCGACGAACAGGGCCCGCTCGATCGTCCCCGCATCGGCATCCCGCTATTCCTCGGCATCGGTCCCACCGATCAGAAAGCCAAGGACGATTACGCTGAACCGCTCATGCACTATGCGCGGATCTCGACGGATGCGTATCCGCGCCTGGCGAAGCTTGCGGACGACTATTCCTACATGAGCGAGAGCGTCCCGTCGATGGAGCGCGCCGGGCGAGACTGGGACTATCTCCTGAATCACTCCGCCACGACCGTGTGCGGAGCTCCGGATACCGTCATTCGCCAGCTCGAACAGTATGAAGCGCTCGGTGTGGATGAGGTGCTTCTGCACCTGGATTCGGTACCTCACCACAAGATCATGGAGGCGATCGACATGGTGGGGCGCTACGTGATCCCGCATTTCAACGACAAGAACAACGTTGTCCGTCCCACCGAGGAAATTCTCGACACGATCCGGGCAATGCGGCCGCAGAACTCCGGGTCCTCGAAGAAGGCAGTGTAAGGAACAGGTCCATGTTAGAATCGAAGTACGAATATCTCCTCAACGAGAAGCGCCCGAGCGGTGTCGCGGTCGTGACGATGAACCGTCCCGAGATCCTCAACGCGATCAACTGGGACATGCATGACGAGCTCGAGCAGGTGTTCGTCGATCTTGATCGGGACAAATCGGTCCGGGCGATCGTGCTGACCGGAGCCGGCCGTGGTTTTTGCTCCGGTGGCGATCAGAAGACGCTGGACAAGAGCCCGATCCCGTCGCCGACCCGCGGCGGACGCCACCTGGTCCGCAACATGCTAGAAGTGGAGGCTCCAATCATTGCCGCCGTCAATGGCGTGGCCGTCGGTCTCGGCGCAACGCTTGCCCTGATGTGCGATGTGATCTTTGCGCAATCGACCGCCCGGTTTGCCGATACCCATGTCACGGCCGGCGTCGTGGCGGGCGATGGTGGTGCGGTCATCTGGCCGCTTCTGATCGGTCCGGTCCGCGCCAAGCACTATCTTATGACGGGCGCCTTCGTGTCCGCCGAGCAGGCTGTTGCGATGGGCATGATCAACGAAGCCGTTTCCGATCGTGATGTCCGCGAGGTGGCGATCGAATACGCGGAAATGCTGGCGAGCGGTCCACGAGAAGCAATCATCTGGACGAAGTATTCGGTGAACAAGATTGTCAAGGAGTTCGCGCATCTCCTGTTGGACACGTCCACCGCCCTGGAAACCCTTACGTTCGCTACGCCCGAGCGTCGCGAAGCGGTAGCCGCCTTTGCGGAGAAGCGCAGGCGTTTCGCGGAGCGGTGACATGAATGTCGGGTCCATTACGTCCGGTGCCCAGCTTGCTTCGGTAACTCTTCCGCAGCTTCTGCAAGCCCGACGCATCGAGAGACCAACGGCCGTCGCATATCGCCAGAAGCGCGCCGGCGAATGGATATCGGTGTCGTGGCACGACTATGCGACGAAGGTGTGCCGACTGGCGGGTGCCCTCCAGATGGCGGGACTCGCGCGTGGTGATCGCGTCGCCATCATGGGAGACGTGTCCCAGGAATGGCTGCTCGCCGACATGGCGACCATGTGCGCCGGCGCCGTGACCGTGGGCGTGTATTTCACTTCATCCGTCGAGGAGGTGAACTACTACCTCGGTGATTCCGGAGCCCGTTTTGCCTTCGTGGGAGACGAGACGCAGTTGCGGACGCTGCTGGCAGCCAGCACCGCGGCGACGCTCGAGAAAATCGTCGTGATGGATCCGTCGTGGACCGGCGAGCTCAGGGCGAAGAACATCGTCTCGTTTGCCGAGTTCTATGAGCCTGTTTCATTCGATTGCGACGCCTTTCTTCGTGAGCAGGTCGCAGTTGCCAAAACGGACGAACTGGCGAGCATTGGTTACACGTCGGGTACCACGGGGTATCCCAAAGGCGCCATGCTGACGCACCTGTCATTACTCGCAGGTGGCCACGTGCAGACGACATTCCATCCGACCATTCGGACCGAAACCCAGCGGCTCGTGGTTCATTTGCCGATGTCGCACACGGTCGCGCGAGCCCAGGCAACCACGTTGCCATTGCTGTCCGGAGCCGTTCCTCACTTCGGGGAAACGACCGCGGGGTTCGCGCAGACGATCCGGGAAGCCAAGCCGACGTACTACATGGCTCCGCCTCGCTTCTACCAGAGATTCGCAACCCAGATCCTCAGCGTGGTGCACTCGGCCAGCGCCAAGCAAAGGAAAGATTACCAACTGGCGATGCGGATCGCGCGCAAGGCGCTCGATGACCGCCAGGCGGGGCGGACGCCGGACCAGTATCTCAGCGATCTGTTCGCGGCATGTCGCAGGCACATCTTCGGTCCGCTTTTGGCGGAGGTTGGTTTCGACGAACTGAAGATCGCCTATACGTCTTCCGCGCCGATGCCATCGGAGGTCATGACGCTTTGGCAGCTCTGGGGGTTGAATCTCAAGGAGTGCTACGGGCAGACCGAGATGGTGGGCGGAAATCTCGTCCAGATGGTGGACTGGCCGAAGGCCGGCAGCGTCGGCATTCCCGTTCAGGATCCAGCCTGGGAAACCGCGGTGCTGGAAGACGGCGAGATGATCGTTCGAGGACCGGGCTTGTTTACTGGCTATTGGAACAAACCCGAGGAAACCAGATCCGCGCTGCGAGACGGATGGCTGTATACCGGCGATATCGCCGAAATCGCGCAGGATGGAAGCTTCAAGCTCGTCGATCGGAAGAAGGAGATCATCAACACGTCCGGGGGGAAGTCGGTCAGCCCGACCCAGATCGAGAACGAAATTCGGCAGAGCCCCTACATTTCCGAAGCCGCCGTCATTGGCGAGGGCAAGAAATACCTGACGGCTCTTATCGAGGTCGACGCCACCGCGACGATGGATTGGGCCAGGTCGCGGGACACCGACATCGCGCAATACGCCGACCTCGCAAAATCCGAGATCGTCATCCGGATGATCGAAGGCGAGGTCGCAAAGGCGAACAACCGCCTGGCACGCGCCGAGCAGATCAAGGCCTTCCGTATCCTTCCCGAAGAGCTCTCTCCCGAGAATGGTGTCATGACGCCGACGCGAAAGAAGCGCCGCAAGCAGCTGATGGAGCGATATCGAGCGCTGATCGACACGCTCTATGACGAATCCGAGGAGAAATTGATCAAGGCGCAGGTCGGATAATCGGCGCGGAAAGCATCGGTGCAAAATGAAGGTCAAGCACGTCTATCTCACCGCCAGTCAACCGGCGAAGCTTGCGGAGTTCTACGCGAATACCGGTCTCACCATTCGCTTTGCGGATGGTGAACGCTGGATCCAGTTCCGGAGCGAGGGTGCGGCCTTCTGCGTTTCCGGAATGGAAGAGTCCGCCTCGATTCCATCTGCAAACGCGGTCGTGGTTTTTGAAGTCGAGCAGCTGGAATCGGTAGTCGAACGCGCCATCGCTGCGGGCGCGACGCTTGTTGCTCCCGTTCGGGACATGGGCGGTCACGGACGCGTGGCGCAAGTTTGCGATCCCGAGAGCAATGTCATCCAGTTCTTCGAAGCTGCCAAAGCGGATCGATAGCATGATGCGTACAGGGACTTTACTGAGGCCTCGACACCATTTCGCGGAGCCGGACGTGATGAATGAGTTGATGTCGGTCGACCCGACAAAGGGTCTCGAAGGTGCTCGACTGATCGACGGTGCTTCCTTCAAGACGGCGCTCAGAAATGTCAGCGGGAGCGTATCGATCGTGACGTCCGGCCGCGCGCCGGAACGGCATGGCTTGACGGTCACTGCCGCGTCATCGCTTTCAGTCGACCCCTCGACCGTCCTGGTGTGCGTCAACAAGTCGGCCGGAGCTCATGACACGATCGTCCGGACCGGATGTTTCGGTTGGAACCTGTTGACCGCGAGCCATGTGGACCTCGCGCAAAAGTTCGCAGGGCTTGATGGAAGCAAGGGGGACATTCGCTTCAGCGAGGGCAGCTGGGCGGAATTGGTATCTGGCTCACCGATCCTGATCGGTTCGCTGTGCAGCTTCGACTGCCAGGTCATCGGCATGCATCCGGTGGGGACCCACACGGTCTTCTTCGGCGCGGTTCTCGGCGAGGTCCATCAGGACCACTACGAAGGGCTGATTTACCGGCATGGCAGGTTCGCGATTCCGCAAGTGCTTCCCGAAGCAGGTCGATGAGCCTGCTTCGGGAGCAGCGATCACCGTCCATAAACATACAGCAGCGAGGGAGCAAGGCAGATGGGGAATATCCTCGGCAAGGATTTGACGCGGCGCACCGTTCTCGGGAGCGGAATGGGCCTCGCCGCCGGCTTGATGCCATGGCATGCGAGCGCTGCATCTCGCACCGTCAAGGTTGGTTCGATCATGCCCAGCAGCGGCGTGTTGGCCTTCCCGGGCCAGGCTTGCGTGCGCGGAATCAATCTTGGCGCCAAATTCGCCAAGGAGCGGTTCGGCGTCGAGATGGAAATCGTTCACGCGGATACGCAGAGCAAACCGGAAAACGGCCGAATCGCTGCGGACAACCTGATCAGGCAGGGTTGCACCGTCCTCATTGGAGCATGGGACTCGGGCGCTACGATTTCGGCGCTTCAGGCGGCCGAAGCCGCCAAGGTTCCGATGGTCGTGCACATTGCGAGCGCCACCCAGGTCACGTCGCAGGGATTCACCCAGGTATTTCGTTTCTATCCGACGTCGCTGACGATCGTTCGGCAATCGTTGCTCGAATTGAAGGCGATCCTTTCGAGTGTCGAAAATCCCCCGAAGAGCGCTGCAGTGCTGCACCTCAACAACACGATGGGGCAGTCGACGGCCGCGAGCATCGATCAGGCGTGGAAAGAGGTCGATGTACCGCTGAAGATCGCCGAATACATTCCCTACGACGAAAAGGCGCGGGACCTCTCCGTCGAGGTCGCGAAGGCAAAGGCCTCGGGAGCGGATGCGCTGGTGTCTGTGACGCGCGTCAACGACGCTATCATGATCACCCGCGAATGCATCAAGCAGGGGTGGAATCCCAAGCTGATCTTTTCGCCGAACTCAAACGGCGTGCAGGACAAGGCGTACTATAACGCGCTCGGCAAATATGGAGACGGCGCCATCCTGTCGACCGTCTGGTATAACCCGAAGGCGCCGGACACCGCCGCAATCATCAAGAGCTTTGAGGCCAGCTATCCAAACGAGTGGCTGGACGCAAATTCCGGATGTGCCTTCGAGGCGGTCCAGATCGTCGCCGACGCGGTCATCCGGGCAAATTCGTCAGTCTCCTCGGAAATCCATGCCGCTCTCAGGAAAACCGACCTGAATCCGGTCCTGATGTACAGCGGCAAGATCAAGTTCGACGAGAACGGACAGAACATCAATAGTGCCGTTACGATGCTGCAGGGACAAGGCGGAATGCCGAAGGTGATTTCGCCGCGGGCTATCGCCGACGCAAGCCTGCAGTATCCGCTCAAGCCGTTCGAGGTCCGCTAATGGCCTTGCTCTGGGCAAATGTGGTCATAAGCGGGGTCCTGATAGGCTTGGTATACGGGCTGATCGCACTCGGCCTCACGATCATCTTCGGCGTGATCAGGGTCGTGAACTTTGCCCACGGCGCGATGGTGGTGTTCGGCCTTTACATCGGGTACTGCACCGGACTTTGGTGGGGCATGCCGACTATCCTGGCTGCGTTGCTGGCCGGCATCCTGATGTTCGCGGTCGGCTATTACCTGGAAAGCGTAGTGGTGACGCGGTTCGTCACCCGACCGCATCATGTGCAGTTCATCCTGTTCATCGGCATCTCGCTCCTGTTCACGGGAATCCAGCTTCTTTGGTTCGGGCCGGATCCGCGCCCTTCCGTGTCGCAGTTGTCCTTTGAAACGATCTCCTTGGGAGGCATTCGGATCGATCTGGCGCGCTTGCAGGCTGCATGTGCCACGACCGTTCTGATCCTGGCTTTGGCCGCATTTCTCAAATACTCCTTGTTCGGTAGATACATTCGAGCGGCGGCCGACAATCGACTTGGCGGTTTGATCGTCGGGATCCCAATTCCCAAGATCTATGCGATCACGTTTGGAATTGGCACTGCGTGTGCCGGCTTCGCCGGCGCGCTGATCTCGCCGCTGTTCGATGCGCAGCCCTATCTCGCTGTCGATTTCACGCTGCTGGCGTTCGTGACCGTCATCGTCGGAGGCCTTGGAAGCTTCGTCGGAGCTCTGATCGGCGGCTTGACGATCGGCGTGACCGAGGCCGTTGCCGCACTCATTGTCGCACCGTCCATGAAGACTGCCTTGTCGTATGCCTTGCTGATCGTGGTGCTCATTCTGCGTCCAAGAGGGTTCTTCGGTGCAAAAGAGATTTGAGTCTCGCCCCGACTTCGTCGGCGCGGCAGCCGGCATGGCATTGTTCGCCGCACTCGCGCTGCTTGGCGCCGTGTTCAATTCATATTTGGTCTCTCTGCTGACGATCGTATTCATTTTCGCTTTTATCGGGCAATCCTGGAGCCTGATGCTTGGTCTGGGTGGGCAGCTATCCATAGGGCACGCCCTGTTTGTCGGAATCGGTGCCTATTCCGTTGCGGTGCTCGATATCAAGTATGGCCTTAGCCCCTGGCTCGGGCTGCTCGTGGGATCGGTGATCGCCGGCGCGGTCGGTGCTGCGCTCGCCTGGTTGAGCTTCCGCTTCGAGGTGCGGGGAATCTACTTCGGCCTGTTGACGATCGCCGCAGCTGAATTTGCCCGAGTGATGTTCGGCGGTTGGGATTTTGTGGGGGGAATGCAGGGCCTGTTCTTTCCGGCTCAGTCCGGCGAGAGTTCCCTGCTGATGCTGCGCGGCGGCGCTCGCTTCTATTATTTTGTCGCGCTCGCCGCCGTTGCGGTCGGTGTAGGCGTAACGGCGCTCATCAGGAAGTCCTTTCTGGGATATGTGTGGCGAGCGATGCGCGATGACGAAGATGCGTCAAGGGCGCTCGGAGTAAGGACCTTCCTTCACAAGGTTCTGGTTGTATCGATCTCCGGAGCATGGGCTGCGATTGGCGGTGGTCTTCTGGCCCTGGTCCAGGGATCGATTTTTCCCGACTCGATCATGGGAATGGGGATTTCCGTCGACGTCCTGATCGGGCCGATCGTGGGTGGTCTGGGAACGGCGTTCGGTCCGCTGCTCGGGGCGCTCATCATAATCCCCCTGGATCACCTGATGAGCTCCTTCAGCGACACCATTGGTCTGCCCGGATTGAACAATGTCGCCTACGGCATCGTTCTGATCGGTGTCGTCTGGCTGCTGCCGGATGGCGTGTGGCCGGCGCTGCTCGGCCACTTTGAGGCGAAGAAGGAAGTACGATCAATTCGCAGTCGAATTGTCCAGACCCAGGAGGTCGGACAATGACCGCGCTTCTCGAGCTCAACAATGTTTCGAAGCGCTTCGGCGGCTTGCTTGCGGTCGACGGCGTCAGCTTCAGTTTGAAGGAGCGCTCCATCACGGCTCTCGTCGGTCCCAACGGGGCCGGCAAGACGACCTGCTTCAACATGATTGCCGGGGCGTTCCGGCCGACTGCCGGTACGATACGCTTTGAAGGCGAGACGATCTCCGGACGGGGCGCGGAGGCGGTATGCCGTCTGGGCATTGGGCGGACGTTCCAGATCGTCCGGCCGATGCGCGATATGACCGTGCTGGAAAACGCGATGGTCGGAGCGTTCAGTTGGACGAGAAAGGTCTCCGAAGCGAGGGAGGCCGCCCTGGATACGCTGGAGACGGTCGGTCTTGCGCCAAAGGCCAACGCGTCGATCAGCCAACTGACGCTTCCCGATCGAAAGATGCTTGAAACGGCAAAGGCTCTCTCGACACGGCCGCGCCTGTTGCTGCTTGACGAGGTGATGGCCGGGCTCCGTCCAACCGAGGCCGCGGCCGTCGTTCGCGTTCTCCGTCGCCTGGTAGAGCGCGGACTGACGATAATGCTCGTCGAGCACGTCATGCGAATTGTGATGGAGGCGGCGGAGAATGTCGTTGTTCTGCATCACGGCGCGAAAATAGCCGAGGGAGCCCCCGTGTATATCGTGAAGCATCCCGAGGTTCTGGCCGGATATCTTGGGGACGGCTTCCGTGGCTAAGGAACCCCTGTTGGCCGTCGAAGGGCTAAACGTCGGCTATGCCGGATCGGCCGCTCTCAACGACGTCTCTCTTGCCGTGCAGGCAGAGGAGCTGATCTGCGTCATCGGAGCCAACGGTGCCGGAAAGACGTCCTTGATCCGCACAATTGCGGGCATCGTCTGCCCGACAAGGGGGCGGATAGCCTGGCGGGGCAGAGACATCGTGGGCATGTCGCCCTGGGAGATTTGCGAGCTCGGCATCGCCCAGGTCGCCGAAGGGCGCGAAGTGTTCCCGAATCTCTCGGTAGAGGACAATCTTCTGATCGGAGGATCGTTGAAACGAGCGCGGGGCCGCCGGGACGCCAATCTGCGGCGGGTGTATGAATTGTTTCCGCGTCTGGATGAGCGGCGGCGACAGTCGGCAGGAACGCTGTCGGGCGGCGAGCAACAGATGCTTGCCATCGGCAGGGCGATGATGTCCGAACCGGAGATGATCATGTTCGACGAGCCTTCGATCGGACTTTCACCCGCGCTGACGACCGTGATGTTCGACGTCGTCAAGAAGCTGCATAGTCACAGGATAACGATTCTGCTCGTGGAGCAGAACGTAGCGAGCTCCCTCGCCATCGGAGATCGGGGTTATGTTCTCGAGAATGGCAGCATTGTTCTCGAGGGAACCGGCGCGGGCTTGCTTTCCAACCAGGATGTAAGGCGCGCCTATCTGGGGCTGTAGTCGAAGGATGTGCGCTCTGTAAGGAAGCGGCGCGGGCTCTTTCCCAGGGTCTTTTTGAACATCGTAATGAACGCGCTCGGAGATTCGTACCCGAGATCGAGTGAGACGGTCTGGACGGACGCGCCCGCGGACAGGCGCTGCAGCGCGACCAGGATGTGGAGCCGCTGCCGCCAGCGGCCAAATGTCATTCCGGTTTCCTTCACGATCAAACGCGCAAGCGTACGCTCGCTCATTGCGTAACGTGCGGCCCATTCATCAAGCGTGCTCCTGTCTCCGGGCTCGTGCAACAATGAAGCCGCAAGTTGCTGGAGGCGACTATCTGCGGAAATCGGCAGGTACATCTGCTCTGTCGACATCTGCACGAGTTCGTCGAGAAGGACGCGGCCGAGCCGGCTGGTCGGGCCTTCGACCGGATACAGGGGCGGAAATGCCGCAAGACGCTGGATCAGCTCTCGAACGAGAGGTGAAATCGTGAATGTGCAACAAAAATCCGGAAGCTTGCTTGCGGAAGGCTCGATGAAGACGACGTAGATTTTGCCGAAATCGGACACGCAGTTGCTGTGCAGTACCCCGGCGGGAATCCAGACCGCCCCCTGAGGAGGAACAATCCAGAGTCCCCCTGGCGCCCGGCACATGACCGATCCGCGCGAGGCGACCACCAATTGTCCCTTCTTGTGCGAGTGCAGGGGCAGCTCGTCGTCGTCTTGTCTGGTCTCGATGCACATCGAGACGACGGGGCGATCGAAATAGTCGGGATCGATGGGAGTATAGTTGATCCGGAGATCGGGAAGTTTCAGCCTCGGAAGGCCATAGTCGTCATCGGCGGCGGATATCTGCATCGCGTTCGCTCGCTTGGGCCCGGGAATCAACCTTCCACATCTTGAGCGGCCGGTCGCTGGGTCGGCTCGCAACGGCGTTCCAACACAGCATAGCTGCTCCACGCCAGTACAGCCAGCCGAAAAGCGGCGCTGTTGCCTGCGGCACGTCGCTGAGGGCGAACATGCGCCTAGAGATCGAGAACGAGATCGCTGCATGGGACCGCTCGGCACGTGAGCACCGTGCCGGAATCTTCCGGGACTGCACCAGAGAGCTGCCTTGTGCTTCCAGCCAGCACGCGCACTGCACAACTCTCGCACTGCCCGACCCGACAGCCGCTTGGAGCGCGTATGCCCAATC